>NZ_LVWH01000115.1:0-96044 GCF_001909045.1 Paenibacillus sp. P3E
ATATAAATCAATCAGTATTCCATCTTTAGCGAATAACGTTAATAGTTCTCCAATGTCTTGACCTAATGGGGGTACATTCTTTCGGTAAGACTTCAATTTATTTGAAATTAGACGTCCTAAAACATCAATATATTGATTTTTATCTTTATAGAAAATTTTGTTGAACCAACCATCATCATGTGCCAAATATACAAACTTATTATTGAGTTTTTCAAAAAACGGGCTTCCGAACGGCTGTTGATAATGACCTAAATACAACAACTCCGCTTTCTCCTGAGGTGTGAGATCATCAAGGGTAATCATTTCATCAAAATCCACCCAACAAAAATCACCATAAGAATACACATTTTCTTCGTATAGGTCCTTTAGATTTTCTTTTCTTACAAATTCTAACCTTAGTCCATAATGGAAATCTTCACCTGTATATCTCGATGCAAGGAGCAAAATATTGTTCGGTTCAACTGTAAGACAATGGATAAAGTCAATAAATTCAATCCCCATTGAAGTTGTTGACTGTTCATTTTCGTTATAGATCATGTAAATGACATCTTTTGTTTTCATCTATAAACCTCCGCAATCGGATTAGTCTTAACAGGCTTCTCAATTATTCTTCACTGCTGCACTAACTATATTTCGCCAGCATTTCCGCGAGCAGGCCCTTAACCCCCGCGACTAGTTCTGGCGGTTCCTGTACCGCAGCCTCAGTGCATAGGCCAATCACGAACCGTGTGAAAAAACCCAGATCCTTGTGCGGGATCTCTCCTTCCAAGTAGCCGGTGCCGCCTTCGCGGATATGGAGCAGGGATGCCGACCATAGCTCACCCTCGCATGCCTGGACGCCTTCATGGGTTAGTTCAACGTACAACCGGACTTGTTGAGGGTTCTGGGCTGACGCCCTTCCCCGTTTCCCGTCTGCTCCTGCCTCTGAATCCTTCTGCCTCTCCGCCCGGTTCCCCTGCTGCATATGGCTGAAAGCATCTTTATTCCCCAGATGCACATCCCGCAGATCCAGCGGTGCGAGGTCAGAGGTGTCATACACCGCTGCATGTATCCGGTCACAGCGGAACACACGAATGCCGCCCCGCAGGAAACAGTAGGCCGGACAATACCACAACCCGCTGCTCGCATAGATGCCGATCGGCTGAATGGCTCTTTCCATACGTTCACCCCTGGTTTCATAAACAATCCGCAGCACTTTTTGCCCCGTTGCCGCTTCCAGCAGAATAGCGAGATATGGAAACTCGGCTTGTCTTGACGGGATTACGAAATCTATCCGGTCCTTCATCTGATCTATTCGGTCGCGGACATCCCCGGACATATAATGATAGAACTTGTGCAAAGCGGACAAGGATTCTTCCTTGAACGGCAGATAGTTGTAATGGCGCAGAGAATGGCTGGCAAAAAAAATCGCTACCGCTTCCTCCTCCGTAAAGGCAATGGGCGGGAGGATTCTCTCGTTCAGCACCTGGTATCCGCCGTGGGGCCCCACTTCGGAATAGAGCGGGACACCCAGCTCACCCAACTCCTGCAAATCCCTAAGGATGGTGCGCGTGGACACGCCGAATTCCACTGCCAGCTCTTTGACGGTGAACTTTCGCTTGCGGTTGACGGTCATCATCAGGTCCAGCAAGCGTTTGGATTTAGACATAGCACAGCTCCAATATCTTTTTATTTGTGACAATACTTGTCACTATTATACCCTACAATGAATATATAGCCCAGCCGCTGGTGGCGGGCAAATCCAACTGTAGGGAGAGATTTGAACATGACTATACAGCTGAATCCTTTTATCCTGCTCGACGGAAATGCGCAGAAGGCGATTGAATTTTATCAGGAGACGCTGGGAGCGAAGCTGCTCTTCAAGCAAACGGTAGGAGAAGGGCCGCAGAACCCCGATACACCGTTGTCAGAGGAAGCCAAAGCACGCATTGCCCATTCCGTACTGCGCGTGGGAGAGACGGATTTTTACGTAGCCGATCTGGAGGAAGGACAGGCGCTGATCCCGGGCAATGGCATCAACATTTGCATTACGGTAGACAACGCCGCAGAGGCAGAGCAGCTTTATCACTTATTAAAAGAAGGCGGACAAGTTGATATAGAGCTCGCCCCCGCCTACTTCAGTCCTGCATTCGGCATGGTCACCGACAAGTTCGGTGTGACTTTCCAGGTGTTCACAAAGCGCGGGCAATGAATGAAGAAGCCCCCTGTCGTGCAGATTTGTGCGTACCCTGACAATTATTCGAATAGCATCAGCCCTCCTACGTATACTATGCCTCATTAGCTTATTCTAAGCGGGGGGCGCTGATAGTGAAAAAACTGGTTTATGCATACATGATTACTCTGCTCCTAATGGTTTCAGTTTCAGCACCTATGATTGAAGCGGCCGGATATACAGTAGGAGCCAAACCAGTGGACCCAGCGCTATTGGCTTCGCTCCGCCAGGGCGGGTACATCCTGTTCGTCAGACACGGTGAAGCAACAACGGGACAAGATCAACCAAACCTCGACCTCAGAGACTGCACAACCCAGAGGAATCTTTCCAATGAAGCTAGAAGGCAGGCCGTTCTTTTGGGAAAAGCCATCAGGCGCCTGCACATCCCGGTTCAAACCCCGATTGTGGCCAGCCCCTTTTGCCGGACCAGGGAAACGGCAGCCTTAGCTTTTGGAGCAGACAATGTTCAGACCGATCCCTTCTGGGTCAACATTTACAATTTGAGTGGTAATGTTACCTCAGACGAACAAGAAAGCACATTAACGGCCCTGAGATCTGTATTGGAGAAGACTCCAGCTGAGGGAACTAATCAAGTGATCATTGCCCACAGCTTTCCCAGGGGTCTAGGGTTGGGAGAGATCCCCTACTTAGGGACTGTGGTCTTGAAACCCAAAGGTGAGGGTCATGGTTATGATATTGTGTCCAGGATTTCCTTGAGTGAATGGTTAAGTACACAGTGAACGCTTGGGCTCCGGCAAAAGAATGAACAAACTTACCCTAATAGGGAATCCAACATCTCATTGCCGCAGGTAACGGCATCGCTCCCCAATCAAGGGTATTTATACCTCTCATTCCGTCCGCCAGCCCGTTCACGGCGAGATCAGAGGTATTTATACCTCTCATTCCGTCCGCCAGCCCGATTATGGCGAGATCAGAGGTATTTATACCTCTCAATCTGCCCGCCAGCCCGGGTATGGCGAGATCAGAGGTATTTATACCTCTCATTCTACCCGCCAGCCCGATTATGGCGAGATCAGAGGTATTTATACCTCTCATTCCATCTGCCAGCCCGATTATGGCGAGATCAGAGGTATTTATACCTCTCATTCCATCCGCTAGCCCGATTATGGCGGGATCAGAGGTATTTCCGCTGAAGGATGGCTTTCCTGGTTCGGGGAGTTACACCGAGGTAGAACCATGAGCTGATTAGTACAGCGCCCGCCACAAATAAAAGGTGGCATAGGCCTCCCAGCCGCGCCAGGGCTCCGCCAGCTTCAAAAGCTCTCCGGGGGTAGGCTTCCGGTCCATGCCGGTCAGGAATTTGACCGCATTCTGCAGGCCTACATCCCCCACCGGGAGAGCCGTGGTATCATCCAGACAGCGCATCCGGACATACTGCGAGGTCCACGGACCGATGCCGCGAATCTGGAGCAGCCGCTGCTCGGCAGCGTCCGGGGATGGCAGCGCCAGCAGTTCTTCACGGCTTAAGCCGCCGCTGGCAATTAGTGCCGCCACATCCAGCACCGTCCGCGCTTTGCTGCGGGTCAGCTGCAGGGCGCATAGCTCCTCCTGCTGCACATCCGCGAATACCTCCGGCCTTGGGAATTCATAATACATATGTCCTTCATATTCCAGCGATTCTCCGTAGGCAGCCGTCAGCTGCTGCTTCAGCCTGTAAGCAAACGCCAGATTCACCTGCTGGCCCAGAATGGCCCAGCACAGCGCTTCGAACAGATCGGGAATGCCCACAATCCGCAGTCCCCTATGCTGCTCCGTAAGCGGCCCAAGCAGCGGGTCGGCTTCTGCCAGACGGTAGAACGGTGCCAGATCACGGTCCAGATCGAACCATTCCCGAATATAGCGGGCCAGCCACGCTACCGCTTCAGGACCAGGAGTTTCGCCGTACAGCAAGGCTACCCGCAGCTGGCCCCCCTCCGGGACCGTCAGCCGGACAAGAACCGGGTGGTTATCCAGATTGAAGTAACGGGTCACTCCCACCTGATCCGTCCGGTACAGGCATTCAAGCGGAGAACGGTTCAGGTAATCCAGGCAGACGCCGAAATCGAAGAACTCCGGCAGCGGCAGCTCAAAAAGCAAATCGTTCATGGCCCGCCTCCCCCACATGCAGAATACCTTCCAGCGCCAGCAGCTCCTGCTTCAGCTTAAGACCGCCCCGGTAGCCGGTTAATGTTCCGTTCGTGCCAATAACCCGGTGACAGGGCAGAATGACCGGAAGCGGATTCTGCCCGTTCGCCGTCCCTACTGCGCGCATCGCCTGCGGCCTGCCGATCCTCCCGGCAAGCTCCCGGTAGGTAATGACCTCACCATGCGGAATGGTCGCAAGTCCTTTCCAGACCTCCTGCTGAAACGGAGTTCCCCAGATATCCAGAGGGATATCCTTGAAGCTGACCGGTACCCCCGCAAAATAATTCTCCAGCTCCCGGGTAATCCCGAGCTGCGCGAACACAGCCTGATGCTCCTGATAACGGTGCAGCGGAGCATAGGTTTTCAGCCATGCCCCCTCAGGCAGCTTCTCCTCTCTCCCAAAGGACAGGCGGATTAAGCCTTTGTCACTGGCCCATAGGGTCCAATCTCTATTCCCCAGGTTCAGGGTATGATGGTAAATCGTGATTTCATTCATGATGAATCCCTCCTTGGATTTGGCTGCGGTATTCGGTCGGCGCCAGGCCGGTTTTTCGTATGAACCACGCGGCAAAGTGTGACGGCCCGCGAAAGCTGACCGCTTGTCCCACCTCAGCAACCGCAAGCTCTGTATCCGCCAGCAGCGCGCACGCTTTCTCCACGCGCAGCTGATCCAGCCTCTCCGCAGGCGACCGCCCGGTGACCCGCTTATAGGTGCGCTGGAGATGAAACGGGCTAACCTTCAGCTGTGTGGCAAGGGATTGGAGTGTAACCTTCTGCCCAAATTGTGCCTCCATCAGCTTATCCGTCTCGGATGCAAGCACCGCGTCCGGGCGCAGCACACCGCCTTCCTCTGGGCGGCATCTTTTGCAGGGCCGGAACCCCGCCGCTACCGCCTGCTCCAGCGAATCATAAAAAACGACATTGCCTGCCTTTGGCGTTCTTGCCCGGCAGGAGGGGCGGCATACAATATGTGTTGTCAGCACCGCTGTATAATACACACCATCATACTTTGGCTCACGCCGCACAACGGATTCGTAAATCTGCTCGAATAACGCCTGTTCCATCGGAAATCACCTCTTACCGCCAGTATATACGATTCAATTTGCCTTATGCAGCCCTTTGAAACAGGAGAGCAAGATTACGACAGCGCTGCTATAGGCCGTACTTTGCTCTGTACTCCACTCGCCCGGGGAGGTACAATAAGTTATTCATCAGAAAAACGACGCTTCAGGAAGAACATAATATGGTAATATTATAAATATTTCCATTATCGAACATTCAGGAGGATCACTATGCAAAAGCACTTATGGCTATTAAGCACACTTTTTCTTTCCCTTGCGTTATTTACAGGCTGCAGCTCATCCGCCTCAAGCAATGCACCTGAACCCAGCCCTCCGGCCTCTGAAATTGCAGCACCCTCTTCTGAGAGCACTTCGCCTCCTGCTGAGAGTGCAGCTCCTGCACCTGAGAGCAGTACTTCTCCGCAGGACAGCACAGCCGAAACGGCAGCCGTTCAAGCCGCCACAGAATATAAGAATTCCGAGTACACCGTCAAGGATTACGCAGATGTCCTGTCTGAGGAGAGCATTGAGCAGAGAAACGATGCGATGAGATCCTATCTGACAGAAGATTTTTATCAAAAAGCCATCAACAACCGTTATACTGCTCTACCCTTAATGGTCGTCCAGAAGCAGCAGATGTCTGTGAAGCCGGAAAATCTGAAGTTCACCCTAACGGATGGAACGAAAAAAGATATCATCGAACTGAAGTACAACGTAGACCTGGTACTGCTCAATCAGAAGGGTAAGGAAAACAAGCGGGTGCCTATGGAGGGCATATTGACTATGTTTAATGTGGATGGGCAATGGCTGGTGCAAGGCGACCGGTTTGACAACGCCGCGTTCAACAAGCTGATCAACTAATTTCATCGGTTATTCAAAAAAAGCCCCTCCAACTTCCGCCATAATAACGGCGTAGTTCGAGGGGCTAAATGTATGAGGACACTCTTCTATAAACTGTATAATTTACGTTGTTATAAGAATATATTATATGACTGCTTTTGAAGTCTGAAGATCCACAGGGCCGTCCGCAACCGGCGGGTTCTTCTTCTTCATGTAACCAGAATAGTAAGCGGTAATGATTGGAACGAGGATGGAAGTCACGATAACCGATGCTGCCACGAGTGCGGTTGCTGTCTGGGCGGCTGGCAGAAATTCAGGTTTCATGTTGGCTACCAGCATAGGGTTCGCTACAGCGGCTCCGGCAGTACTGGAAGCGGCAAGTCCGGCAGTCCCGTCACCACGGCCAATGTACTTGTCAGCCAGAATCAGCGGAACACCTGTAATAATGATAACAACAACACCCAGCAGAATACCCAGCAGGCCTGTATCTACAATGACACCCAGGTCAATGGAGCTGCCCAGTGCGAAACCAAAGAACGGAATCAGTGTTTGTGTAGCTTTGCCGAAGTAAGCACGCAGATCATGATCCAGGTTCCCCAGCAGGAATCCGGCCAGGAAAGGAAGCACAGCGCCAACAAATACATGCGGTTCGAATACGGCTACCCCGGTGCTGCCCAGGATCAGCATGGTTACAAGCGGGCCGGATTCCAGCGACATCAGTACAAAGGCGCCAGATTCTTCTTTTGTGCCATACTGCTGCATAATGGAAGCGTACAAGCCGCCATTGGTCATATCCATTGCGGAAATGATCGCCAGAACGGATAATCCGGCAAAAAATCCGGTTTGAACGCCGCCCTCAGGCAGGAACTGAATGGCAATCAAGGCTACAACCCAAGCTACCGCTATTTTGGTCAATACAAGTGTTCCGGATTTGCGGATTACGGTTCCGGTTGCTCTAACATCAATAGCAGCACCCATACAGAAGAACCAGACGGCCAGAATAGGTACCGTACCTGTCATCAGACCTTTGGTGAAGCCTCCGAAGTATTCGCCTGCATTCGGGAAAGCCGTGTGGATAATGGCACCAAGGAACAAAGGAATCAGCATCATGCCGCCGGGAATCTTGTCGATCGTCTGTTTGATTTTCATGTGATTGATCATACCCTTCTTTTAATAGGCTTTAAATTTTTTGCAGAAATTGATTATTTTGTCTTCCATAGGCGCAGCAAATCAGCCCCCCGGGCCTTACAAGCTGTTACAGTACGCAAACCTGCAAACCGCTGTCCCTGAGAGAAAATTCGCTTGACTACGCTTTCACATCACTTACGGCTAAGTCCGAGCTCCGGGATCATTTTGGCGAATAAATCGTCGCTTTCTTTTAATTGCAGGGAAAAGTCTTTGCCGTCCTTAACCATCAGTCCCAGTCCATTTACACTCATATACTCGCGGAATGCCTTGTCTTCGGTTCCTTTGATAAATGCCCCGGCGAGTATATCCGCAATGGCGTCCGGTGTGTCCTTGGGTACAGCAAGTCCCCTCCATGTACTGGTGAAGTTCACATGAATTCCGGTCTGCTCTTCCAGAGTCGGAACGCCCGGCAGCGCTTCAGAGCGCTTGTCGGCGTTAATCGCCAGTGTCCGCAGCTTTCCTTCATCCACATATTTTTTCACTTCGGCGGGACTCACAGGCACCGCATCCACAAATCCGTCCATTAAAGCGGAGACGGCGGGCCCAGCACCTTCAAAGGGAATATGTGCAAACTTCACACCTGTTTCCCGTTCTAACGTTATGGCAGCTAAATGCCAAATGCTTCCCGTTCCTGCGTTTCCCATTTTCAACTCACCTGGATGCGCTTTCGCAAAGTCGAGAAATTCATTTACGGTTTGCCACGACGCGCCTTGCCTTACGGTTATGGCGGAAGGATCAAAATTTGTTTGAGCGATGGGTTTGAACTTCTCATAGGTAATCGGCAACAGTCCCAGATGTGGAAGGATGGTTAGTTCGGCCGGCAAAAAAGTCACCGTATACCCGTCCCCCTTGGCACCCGCGCCTTCCATCAGTCCGACGGAACCTCCGCCGCCTGTGCGGTTGACAACGATAACCGGCTGCCCCAGAAACTTCTCTGTCGCTTTGGCTAATGCCCTTGCTGTTGTATCGGTTCCTCCGCCTGCAGCGTACGGCACAATTAATGTGATCGGCTTTTTGGGAAAACCAGCCTGATCTCCCTTGTTGCTGCGATCGTCCGTAACGCGGTTTCCAATAAGAAGGAGGATTACTACAGCCAGCAGCGATGCCGCCCAGATTCCTATTTGCATTCCCCGTTTCAAAAGCATCCCTCTTCTCTTATTAAAGGATATCGAGCTGCTGGCGGGAACGTGAAATCCTGCCGTATGCTCTATCGCCCCACCCCCGAATTCTCAAGCATCATAGCTGTGAAAGTTTTCTCAAATAGAACTTTATCGTATTCGGGGGTGTCCCACAATCATATTATCTTATTCTGAATCCTCAGAAACGCCGGAATGGCGCGGTTTTGGCCGATCTGCATACTCGCTGGCATATTTGTTGCTCTCCCGGAACTTGCCGGGTGTCGTCGATTTGATTTTACGGAAGGCCCGGATGAAGCTGTTCTCATTCTGGTAGCCCACCTGGAGGGCAATATCGGCAATTTTCAGACCGCTGTCCAGCAAAAGCTCACAGGCTTTATCTATTCTCAGGTTGGTAAGGTAATCATAAACGGTCGTTCCGGTCTCTTCCTTGAAGAGGGTGCTGACCGAAGATACCCCCATATTGATATGGGCTGCGATGTCCTGAAGTCCGATATTCTCCTGCAAATGACTCTCCATATACGCTATCAGGTTCTGTACCTGCAGATATTCCTTCGATTGCCGGTGTGCGCCCAGCACATTGGCCATATGGACGACAATACGGCACAGCATGTCTTCCAGCTCGGTAAGATCCATGGTCGTCACCTGAAGCCACGTGTAATCCGCAAGCTCTGCAGGAAGCGGATGGCTCCCGGCTGCGGCAATACTCATCATTTCCTCTAACAGATCATTGATGGAACGGAACACCTTTTGCGGCTGAATACCTTTTTTGCGGGTGTCGGCTGCTCCTCTGCGAACCCACTCCAGTCCCGTCTCGGCATCCGATGACTTCAGCGCCTGCAGGACCTGCTGCCTCCAGGCATCATCGGATGGACCAACGCCTTCTGTATATTGGTTCTCTGTTTCCGTGTAAGTGTGGACAAGTCCATAGCCTTCATATAGCCGGCAGGACAAGGCCAACATGGATTCGTTGTAAGAGTGGGCCACCTGGGCAATACCGGCAGAAGTGCTGCCGATCCCGATGGATACGGATATTTTCAGGACTTCCTCCAGAAGGCTAACCAGTCTGACCGCTTCCGCCTGAAGATCGCGTTCTTCCGGCGTCCGGGCCTGAAGCAGCACAGCTAGACTATCCTTCTGCGGAGCTGTGGTTACTGCTCTCCAGGAGGGTTCGAAGTATTCCAGGACAATGTTATTCATGGCGTATTTCAACAGCATCTGGTCCTCTTCCATAAATGCCGCTGCCCATTGTGCATGGCGGTCGACCGATATCAGCAGCAGCTCAAAAGGCCCCTCCTGCCAATCTGCAAAATAGTGCTCCCATTTCGTCTGTATTTCCTGCGTGCCGATACTGCGGGTAATCAGATCATTCACATATTTGGACCGCAGCTCCGGCAGGCTCCACTCCGCTACGAGCGATTTGCTCTGAAAATCACCGACCAGCTTGCCGATTACCGGCTCCAGGTCGTACAGATTGCCATGTCCGGCTGCTGCTGTATCCGGAGCCAGCAGCTTATTGATCCGTTTCAAAGGCCGGAAGGCTGCGAAATTATAATAGTAGATCGCGCAGCAGCCTACAGCGATGGAGATCAGTGACAGCATGATCATCATATTGCGTGCGGTTGTCACATTTTTGAGCAGCTGCTCCATAGGAACGAGTGAAATCAGCCGCCAGCCGGTCACATTAGAGAAGGTCTGGTTCGCCATATAGGCCTTGCCCTCGATCTTCACATGGGCGAACGGGCTTACATCGATGTCTTTCAGCATCTCGTTCATTTCCGCAAGGGGGAACGGCAGGTTCAGCTTCGGATAGATCAGGTCGCCTTCAAGGTCATACACCAATTGATAGCTCGACAGATGACTGTACATTTTGGAGAACAGCATGTCGTAATCCAGATCAATCAGCACAGCTCCTGTAACTTCACCCTCCTGGACAATCGGACGGGCTAAGGACAGCAGCTCCGTGTGGCTGAGCTGGGGATCGGTACCGGTGTATACTCTTCTCTTGATCAGCAGCGGTTTCTCCTTAATCTCCTCAATCCACGAGGTCCAGGCATGCTCCGGCGCCTCATCCCAGGAGCTCTTATAGCCGTAGCCGCTGGAAATCACGGAATGATCCTTGAATTTGATGACGCTGATCGCGTGAATGTCCGGCTCTGTTGCGAGCGTTGTCAGATAATCCTGCGGCTCGGCAGCGATGCCTGCATTCTCTGCTGAGGCTGAGTTAATGTATTTCAGTATAACCGGATGAAACGACAGATCTACCGCCTTATTGTCCGACTCCCGGAACGCCCGGTTGGTGACATCCAGATTGATCTGCAGCAACTCGATATTCGGCGTGTTCAGCTCCGTATCCAGTGCGTTCCGGTATTCCCTGTAGGAGAACAGGCCGATTAGTATAATCAGCAGCGACACACTGACGGTCAACATCAGGATCAGCCGGTTTTGTTTGTTGTTCAGCAAATATTTTAACTTAAATCGCAGCATTGGCGTTGCTTCATCCTTCCGCGGGTCTCATAGTCGAGACCATAGAGTAGCATGTTTTTTCTGTAATTCAATATGGAGCATATCATATTCTTTAAGATTTTAAACGTTTGGAGTGAAGAACATGATAAATGATATAATAGTAGAAGCAAGCGGAAACGGCTTCGCCATCCTTTTACAAGCTTATGAAGCAGCGAGGCTACGTACCGCTCACAGATATCCGTATGAAGCAACCGGATTCACACAGACTTTTGTACAGGAGATTAACCCAAATGCAGCCTAATTTGATGATCAACGATGCCGAATGGGACAAGCTCATCTCGGATGTGGCTTTTTATTTTGAGGATCTGACTCTCAAGCGGGGATTTCAATATTATAAGCAAAAACGCGTAAAGTCTCTCCGGATGATCTCATCGCGGAGAATTATGGCGGTAGTCGAGGGCAGAGAGGATTATGCCGTCAGCCTCGAGCTGGACCACTTGACGGAAAGTCATTGTGATTGCCCGGTTCAGGGGCCCTGCAAGCATATGGCGGCGGTGCTGATGAATGTCGCCGAGTCACAGGAGCGGTCTGTGAACATGCTCGCCAATGCCAAGGCCGTCATTGACCGGAAGAAGACAGAAGTCTTAGAGGCTTCCGCCGCTGCCGGTGTCTCCGGCAGCCGGCGGGAACAGGCGCAGAAACTTGCCGGGCTAATCCCAGGAGCAACGGTTGCGCAGTGGCGCGAATACATGGCACTACTTACCGCACCGCTGGCACAGTCCGTGCGCAATCCGCAGTATTCCGGCAGAGCGCTGTCCGCCATCATGGAGGTACAAGCAGATCTGGCCCCGGCTGCTGCGCTGCTGTTCCAGCTTAATGCCCACCTGTTCATTCTGGAGAGCCTGATTCAGCCCCTCCCTCCGAATCATGCAGGAACCCTCTCTTCTTCAAGCTATTCGCTCGGATATTACACGTCTATTGCGGTCTCTGAGCTTAAAGAGGCGGTTACGCGCCTTATGAAGTCGGGCCTGCCGCTGGCTTCAGAGCCGGAGGAATGGCCCCGGGTTAGAGAAACCCTGGACTACGTCCAGCTTGAAATGCTGACGGAATCACGCGACCGACTGCGGGAGCAGCCCTATTTCTCTTTCTGCTACGACCGGCTCTGGAATCACTGGATTGCCCCGAACACCAGCGGCTCGGAGCTGTATCTGGAGGAGCTTGATGCGCTGCGGGAACGCGCAAGCGGGCTCGGCGCCGCAGCGAACCGCTCCGCACTGCTGCTGGCGGAGAGCCGGATGTACTTCTACCTAAACGACGATAAAGCGGCCTGGGAACGGCTGGCTGCCGCATCGGAGCGTCCCGGCCTTCATCCGGACGAGCTGATGGGCTTCCTCCCGCCACTCGCCGAAGCCGGGCACTGGTCCCGCCTTGCGGCCTGGCTTGAAGCTACAGGCCTGCTGTTGAACAGCCGCCTCTATAATCTGCAAGGCTATGCCGCTTACTGGGAGGACGCCGTGCGTCATCTGCCGGAAGCAGAGCCCCAAATGTGGAACACTCTATCCGGGATGCTGCCGCTCTCACAGGATATCTACGAAGAGAAGCTGCTGGCTGCCGGCAAATGGCGGGAATGGATGGACTATCAGCTGGCCGCCGGCAAAGAGCCTTCCGATTTCCGGGTCAGCGACCTGCAGCCGGTGGAGAAGAACGCGCCGGAGCTGCTGCTGCCGTTCTACCATCAGGCGGCGGAACGGTTCGTGCTGGAGAAGAACCGGCACAGTTATAAGGCTGCCGTGAAGCTATTGAAGCGGCTCGCCAAGCTGTACAAGAAGATGAAGCGCGAGGCACGGTGGGAGGAATTCCTGGATGCCTTCACCGCCAGGCACAGCCGGCTGCGCGCACTGCAGGAGGAGCTGCGGAAAGGAAAGCTGATCCCATGAGTATGCACACGCGAAATATTTCCGTTCAGCTGGCCTTGAGCCAGTATGGCGATGCCCTGATCTACGGCATTAATGAGAGGGATGACTATGTTCCCGGTCTGCTGCTCAAACAGCAATTGTTCGCCTGGCACGAGGACTCCTTCTATGGAACGGAATTGACAACCCAGAGCGCCGACGGCGTCGAGCTTGTCATCCTTCCCGCCGAGCAGGTGGTCCCGTTCTTCGCGGAACTTCAGGTGCTCCGGCATATCGGCTGGAGCTGGGAAGGCAACGCTGCGCTGCTGACCGAACTAGCCCCGGTTCTGGCTGCACTGCTGGACGACAAGCAGTACGTCCCCAGCTTCTCCGCCTTCCGCGAAGGCCAGCTGCGCTGGGACTGGGACGGCCAGGCGCTTGCGCGCTCGGCCGCCGGCAGTCCCGCCGCTGCGGAAGCGCTGCGCGGGCTGCAGGAGCGCAGCGCTCTTGCGGAAGGGCTGCAGGCCGCCTTCTCGGCGGCGGTCTTTCAGCGGTATTACCGCACGGAAGCCGAAGCCGGCGACCTGCGGAGCGAATTCCCGCTGCTGTTCAGCCGCAGCGGGCCCCAGGCCGCCGGGATGGACGCGGACAGCTGGCTGATGTCCATCGGCTGGAAGGCGGACAGCGCGCCGTTCCGCCCTGCGCTGCAGCTGCTGGAGCCGGACGAGGACTCGTCCTCTTGGCGGCTGCAGCTGCTGCTCCAGGACAAGCGCGACGAATCCGCGCTTGTGCCGCTGCGGCTCTCCGATGACGGAGAGCCGCATGGCCGCTGGCCCGCGCCGTGGACGGAGCACGTCCACGAGCGGGCGGCCGGGTGGCTGTCGCGCCTGCGGGACAGCCTGCCCGGTGAGCACATCGGCCGCGGGCGCGATGTGCTGGGAGAACCGCTTAGCGACGAGGTCGCGTGGCGGTTCCTGACGGTAGACAGCCGGCGCCTGCTGGAGGCCGGCTGGCAGGTGCTGCTGCCGGCGTGGTGGGAGGCCGCCAGCCGGAAGAAGCCGCGCCTGCGCGCCAAGATCAACTCCGGCGAGGGCAGCCGCGGCGGCGGGTCGCTCTTTGGGCTGGATGCGCTGGTCGACTTCGACTGGCGCATCTCCATCGGCGACGCCGACCTCTCCGAGGCGGAGTTCGCAGAGCTGGTCGCGCGCGGCGAGCGGCTCGTGAAGTTCAGGGGCCAGTGGATTCCCCTGGACCCGGCCCTGCTGGCCCAGATTCAGCGGGCCATGGCTGGAATGGACAAGTCGCAGGGCTTGTCCTTCCAGGATGTATTGCAGCTGCATCTGCTCGGCAGCAGCGAAGAGGAGGCGGCCGAGGCCGCTGCTGAACAGGCCGAGGAGGAGGCTGCACGCTTCCGGCTGGAGGTCGAGCTGAACGCGCATCTGGTACAGCTGATCGGTCAGCTCGGGCAGCGCGAACAGTGGCCGCAGCCCGCGGTGCCTGCCGGACTTCACGCGGAGCTTCGAAGCTACCAGCAGGAGGGGTATGCCTGGCTGGCTTTCCTGCGCCGCTTTGGCCTCGGAGCCGTTCTGGCGGATGACATGGGCCTCGGCAAAACCGTGCAGCTGATTGCCTATCTGCTCCATCTGAAGGATCAGCAGGAAGCGGCTGAAGCGGACCCTGCTGCGGGACGGCTGCGGCAGACCGACCCGCCCGGCTGGCCCGCCCTGATTATCTGCCCGACATCCGTGCTCGGCAACTGGCAGAAGGAGCTGCAGCGCTTCGCCCCTTCCCTGAACGTAATGCTGCATTATGGAGGCAAACGCCTGGATGCAGGCTACTTCTACGGCGCCGCTTCGCAGGCCGATGTGGTGCTGACCTCTTATGCCACGGCTGCACTCGACCAGGAGCTGCTGAAGCAATTCACCTGGGCTGCCGTCTGCCTGGATGAAGCGCAGAACATCAAAAATGCAGGGACCAAGCAGTCCTCAGCCGTCCGCAGCTTTCCGGCGCTGCACCGGATCGCGCTGACGGGAACACCGATCGAGAACAGGCTCTCCGAGCTGTGGTCGATCTACGACTTCATCACACCGGGATACCTGGGCAGCGCAAAATCCTTCCAGGACCGGTTCGCAAACGCTATAGAAAAGGAACGCGATCCGAAGCGGACAGCGGATCTGCAGCGGATGGTCAAGCCGTTCATGCTGCGCCGCAAGAAAAAAGATCCGGCCATCCAGCTTGATCTTCCTGACAAGAACGAGATGAAAACCTATGTTCACCTCACTGCCGAACAGGCAGCCCTGTATGACCAGAACGTCAATGGGCTCCTGGAACGGATGCAAAAGCTGGAAGGCATTGAGCGCAAAGGGGCTATTCTGTCAGCACTGACCAGCCTCAAGCAGCTATGCGATCATCCGATGCTGCTGAGCAAAGAGGCCTTGCCTGAGGCAAATCCAGAGGGCCGCATCGAAACGGCTCCCTTGATTGAGCGGTCAGCGAAGCTGGAGCGGCTGCTGGCCATGGTGCGGGAACTGCGCGAGGAGAATGAGCGCTGTCTGATCTTCACCCAGTATGTAGGCATGGGCAAAATGCTGCAGGCTGTGCTGTCGCAGGAGCTGCAGGAGCCCGTGCTGTATCTGAACGGGAGTACGCCCAAAAGCGCCCGCGACCGCATGATTGAACGGTTTCAGGCACCCGCGCCGCAAGAGGGGGAAGCCTCAGAAGCAGGGGGGCAGCAGTCTGACCAGCCGAATATATTCATCCTCTCGCTGAAGGCGGGAGGCGTGGGCCTGAACCTGACCGCAGCCAATCATGTCTTCCATTTCGACCGCTGGTGGAATCCGGCTGTCGAGAATCAGGCCACGGACCGTGCATACCGCATGGGCCAGACCAAGGATGTGCAAGTGCATAAATTCATCTCGCTGGGAACATTGGAAGAGAAAATAGATGAAATGCTGGAGAGTAAGCAGCAGCTCAGCGATGATGTAATCGCAAGCTCCGAAGGCTGGATTACCGAGCTGTCCACCGATGCGCTGAAGGATCTGTTCACGCTGCGCCGGGAATGGGTCGGCTGACCAGACTAGGCCTGATGCGCCTTGGACTTACCACTGTTCGGACATTCTGAACACTGCTGCCAGGTTGTCTGAACCGGCAAGCGAACTGGCTACAAGTGTAATGATCTCGTCCGTCAGATCATATTGGAGCTGCTGATCCGCCAGCTCCACTGCTACATTCTGATAGGCCCCGGCTATCCCTGAGCCGATACCCTGGGTGATGACTCTTCCGCCTGTCACCGTCGTACAGGTATAATTCACCTGCAGCGCTGTTTCCGTGACCGGTATTGCCGTAGTGGGTGTAGGGTAGCTGACGAAGGTGCCGTTCACGGTGCCGCCGGCCACGATTTTGTACCGGACAGGTGTAGAGGCCAGAATGTCCAGACTGTCCGGTTTGATTTCAGCGGCAACAGCCTCCGGAATCACAACCGCTGTATTTCTGCGGAAGCTGATCAGCGCGAAGTCGGATGTAGTCACAGCGATATTTTCCCGGAATTCCGAGGTGATCCGGCTGACTTCCAGCTGTTCCAGCGGAACAGGCGCCAAGATACCTGAACTGTCTACAAGGAAAATCTGGATCTGCATCTGTTCCTGGGAATAGACTGCATTGAATTGAAAATAAATATGGGTGATGTTATAGGTTTTGGTCACCACCTCCCGGTCATTCACCTCAAATAACTCCTGGGCAAACAACGTTTCCGGGGTTACATCATTATTGAGACCTGTTATATACACCACAGCTTTGGATGATCCGTTGTTGACCACTTTTACTACTACCTGGCTGATGGTTCCAAGCCCAATGGTAGGTCTGCTCGTTAATGTGTTGGTAATTAGATAAGGCACAGGTCATCCTCCTTCTAGTAACGTCGTTCTTATAGGGTATGCAGTAGAATTTGGAAGTTTCTAGATAAAACGGCAGACGTGCATGCTGATCGCATATTCGGGCACTTCCTGAATTGGTGCAAGTTGCCAGTCCCCGGCAAATGTGCTAAAATCAACGTAACTTTTTAGAACGGAGGGTTGCGTGTGATAGACTATATCCGGATTCGTACTTTACGCGGCTAAGCTAATTGTATAGCGCGAAAGCTCTGCCCCGTGCAGAGGACTCAGGATAGGTCTATCCATTTTTGAAGGCAACCCGCAGCTTGAACTTTTGTCCGGCAGACAGGAACGGAAGCCGGCATATGCCTTTAGGAATCCTTGCATCTCCATACACCATATCAATGAACCGCCGCGGCATTCGGGTGGAGCAGCTTGCTGTTCCGCCTGGCGGCAGCATTTTCAGTACATTCATTGTTTGCTGTGGGAAGATGCTGACAGAAGAGACTGGGAGCGAATCCCTCTCCTCCATCCTATTCTGTTGTCCTCTATGAATACTGTTAAGCACAGGCAGACGGCTGCCTGTGCTTTTTTTATGGATTAGAAGAATAATTCATCACATTTACTCGTGGAGGTTGTAATAATATATGGAAACTGAAACTGTACAGCAAAAGGCAGTGATCGTCGGTGTTCAGCTGCAGAATGACAAGGATTTCGCATATTCCATGGAGGAGCTGCGCAATCTGGCCGCTGCCTGTGAGCTGGAGGTGGTTGGCGAGCTGAGCCAGAAATCCAGCCGGATTAACCCGTCGCATTATATCGGGACAGGTAAAATCACCGAACTGAGTGCCCTTATGGAGGCGCACGATGCTCCGGTGGTTATCTTTAATGATGAGTTGTCGCCTTCCCAGATCCGTAATCTGGAGTCGGCGCTGGATCGCCAGGTCATCGACCGGACCGTGCTGATCCTGAATATTTTTGCCGAGCGTGCCAAGACAAAGGAAGCCCAGCTCCAGGTGGAGGTGGCACAGCTGCAGTATATGCTTCCCCGGCTGACCGGGATGCGTGAGTCCCTCGGCAGACAAGGCGGCGGCGCAGGACTGAAGAACCGCGGTGCCGGGGAAACCAAGCTTGAGCTGGACCGGCGCAGAATTGAGGAGCGAATCACGGCGCTGCAGCTGGAGCTGCAGACTCAGGTAGCGCGGCGGCAGATCCAGCGGAAGCAGCGGCGCAAAAACGAGGTGCCCGTGGTCTGTCTTGTCGGTTATACCAATACCGGTAAATCCAGTCTGATGAATACCCTGGTAGATACCTTCCACCCCGGTTCGGAAAAAGGGGTCTTGGCCAAGGATATGCTGTTCGCCACACTGGAGACCTCGGTACGCAGTATTGAGCTGCCGGACCACAAGACCTTCCTGCTGACCGACACAGTCGGTTTTGTCAGCCAGCTGCCCCATCATCTGGTCAAGGCCTTCCGCTCCACGCTCGAAGAAGTGACCGAAGCTGACCTGCTGATTCATGTAGCCGACATTTCCGATCCGCAGGTCAGCCAGCATATGACCGTAACGGAGGAGACCCTGAAGGCGCTGGGTGCAGATGGAATCCCGGTCGTTATCGCTTATAACAAAGCCGACCTGACGGATCTGCCTTACCCCGTGGTGGCTGAGAATTCCGTTACCCTTTCCGCTAAGCAACAAAGCGGAATCGCCGAGCTGATCGGGCTGATCCGCGGGCATGTGTTCAATGATTATATCCAGTGTGAAATTCTCGTTCCGTTCGACCGCGGCAGCGTGGTTTCCTACTTCAATGAGCATGCCGATGTGCAGTCGGTCAGCTATGAGGAAGAGGGCACACGCCTGAAGCTGGAATGCCGGATTGCCGATTACGAGCGGTTTAAGAACGATTTTATTGCAATTCCGCAGTAGAAGCAGATATAGCTCTCAAATGACAGATTAAGCAGACCAAAGACTCCGCACCAGCCTCACTTGGCTACTGCGGAGTCTTTTTATTTTAGTTTTAGCAGATCCATCATTTATTTAAACGAAGCATATCCTTCATCAGCCATAACAACGCTGCCGTTGATTGCACTGGCATCATCCAAGGTAAGCAAATAGACGGAATCGGCTACCTGTTCGGGTGTTGTCAATTTATTTCCGATGACCTTGGCTTTCATGGATTCGACCAAGCCCTGATCTTTATATCCCTGAATAATAGGTGTATCCACCGCACCCGGCGCAACCGCAACTACTCGTATTCCATATGGGGACAATTCTAATGCAGCTGATTTAGTCATCATAATGACAGCGCCTTTGGAAGCATGATAGGCAAAGGTACCGGGGGATGCCAGAAAACCGAAAACAGAGGCTGCATTGATAATCACACCTTTAATTCCGAGCTCTCTCATTTTTTTGCCAGCGGCAATGATGCCATAGGCAACACCATGCTGATTGACATTGATTACACTGTGATAGTCATTCAGGTTCTGATCCAGAACAGGCGTATTACGCCCGATGCCCGCATTGTTAAACATCACATCGATTCTGCCAAAAGCAGCAACTGCTTGTCCAATAAGCGCCTCGACCTCTTCATATTTTGACACATCCGTCCGGACAAAAATAGCTTCGCCGCCCGCTTGCTTAATGAATTCAACCGTCTTCTCGCCGCCCGCTTCATTAAAATCAGCGACAACCACCCGATCGCCTTTACTTGCAAATTTCAAGGCTGTGGCTCTCCCTATTCCGCTTGCACCACCTGTGATCACTGCTACTCTTGTACTGCTCATCAACTTCTCCTCCTCTACGGTGATGTAATAGACTAAAATAGTAATGGGAACCATAAGAGTTATCTTCCATTGAAAGTACTTTCATATACAGTGTAACTCTCCCTAAATTTAAATAAAATTTAATTATATTTACTTATAGTTAATCAAAGCTTAATAAGGAGAGCTGACGATGAATCTTGAACAGATTGAATACATTGTAGAGGTTGCGAAAAAGGGGTCTTTTACAAAAGCTGCTCAGGATCTGCATGTCACTTTATCGGCAATCAGCCAATCCATCTCGTTACTGGAAACCGAATTAGGCATGACCTTATTCACCCGTTCCCGTGGTTTAGGCGCTGTACCCACGATTGAAGGAAATCAAATCATCCAAAAGGCAAGTGAAGTCCTGCTAAAAGTGAACGAGCTAAAAGAAGAGGCTAAAAGCTGCAGCAATACTTTAAGTGGGGAATTGAAGATAGCTACCATACCAGGTCCTATGCATTTACTCGTAGATGTTGTTTCCTCATTCAAGGAAGACTACCCCCAGGTCAAAATAGAAATTTTTGAAAAGGGGCCGAGGGAGATATTAAATGATCTGGAACACAGCAACATTGATATTGGATTAATCGTGTTGGCGGAGGATTTTATCGAAAGAAGCGAGCATTTGACCTTTGAGAAGCTGTTAGAAGGGAGAATGGTTGTAGGTGTAAGTAAAGATTCGCCGCTGGCATTTGAAAAGAAAATAACGCCCGAGCAATTAGTTGGACAACCGTTGGTCTTGTATGATGATGAGGATCTATGGGACCATACCAAAGCATTAATCTCCAGGTTTGGCCAAGCAAACATTCTTTTTACAACAAATAATACGAAGGCCATTCAAAATGCAGTGAATCGCGGGCTCGCTATTACCATCGGACTGGAGTACTCCTTCACAGATATCCTGCCTGAGATTGTCCCTATAGCGTTTGATATGCCAAGCTTAACCCCTGTACAATATGGATGGGTTCTCCATAAGGGAAAACATCCTTCCCAGGTATCAAAAAGGTTCATCCAAAGACTTCAAATGGAATTCTATTGATTTCGCTTTATCATGGACACAAAGAAGAAGACAGGAAGGCTCCTGTCTTCTTCTTTGTGCTTTTGAGCAGCTTAACGGGCCGTTCCCTGCAAGCTCTACTCCGCCGGACCAGGACGCAGATGGAGCGTGAACGCTTCCGTCTCCTCTCCGCTGCAGCTTACCCACAGGTTTCCGTCATCTGTCAGCTCCAGCTCCGGCCCGGATTCACCCTCCGGTACCTGCTGGATGTCCAGTGAGAATACCATGGCCGCTTGCTGCAATGCCGTAAAATCAATGCTCCGCCGTGGTCCCGAATAGAGGATCAGCTCCACCAGGAGTAAATCCGCAGTCTTTTGAATCTCCCATGTCCAGTCGCGCTGTGCCCCTGAATGTCCTGTAAATGCTGCAAACCATGTCGTCAGCATACACTCGGTCTCTCCGATTCGGAGGATCGCCCCTTCCCTGGTGGACACGGCAGAGACCCCATCCAAATGGCCGCCAATCTCCAGCCGCAGCCGTAAATCATCAGCCTCGATGACGCCCCCGGTAGGGTCCAGATTGGGATGGGTGTCCCCGCCATCGGTGATAAAATCAATGCCGAACAGCACCTGACCTTGATCCTGCTTCGATTTGAAGCGGGCCGAGCAGTAATCATACCCGTCATGCAGACAGCGAAGCTGAATATAGGCCGGCAAGCCGTTATTATCCACGTACGCCAGCAGCGGTCTTCTCTGATTCCATAAATCACTGGCGGTAAAAGATCCTACACTCACCTGCGGGGTCATATAGGTAACCGCCCATCTGCCGCTGCCGTCCTCTGCATTCCCTTCATAGAGCTGTCTGATTTCCTGTGTGCGCGGAACGCTGAAGGCCTTCAGAAAAGCAGCCGGACACTCGAAGCCGCTCTTATACCATTCCTCTTCGTACGGCAGCTCTTCCCAGTCAAAAAACATCACCCTCCCCTTAGTTGCCAGTTGCAAAAACGCCTTGCTCTGATCATTGATCAGCGTCTGATAACAACGGGAATGCGGCCCGGACCACTGCGCAGTAGCAGGGTGATAATACCCGGCCACCGTCCTCCAGCTCAGATCAATCAGCCCGCGGCTGAGCATCCGCACCTTGTCATCTATGGTTTCGGCATGAAGCTTGGACAGCTCCAGGATGGCAATGTACGTATAGACCGGGCTGTTGTATTCCTGAAAAGCACCGCGTTCCATCGTATAGTCGTACAGCTGCTGCAGACGCTTCAGTCCATATTCCGCGTAATCTCTGCGGCCCAGCTGTTCCCCCGCGATTCTGGTGACGAAGGCGCCCAGTATCGCGATGTTCGTATAGTCCAACCCGACATTCCGTTTGATAATTGCCTCACAGGCATACTCAATGGATTGGGCAACCGCCATCCGCAGCGACTCGGGCAACCTGCGGCCGTGGCGCGAGAGAGCCTGGACCAGCCGGCTGCCGCAGAAATCAGCCCAGTTCCAGTCCGGCGGCGCCATCTGTGCCAGCGGTTCTTCGTAGAACCAGGACCAGATGCCGAAGGTATCATGGCTGCGGTCGGTGTCCTGGAGGGACACTACCTGAGCGATAATATCAAAGGCCCGCTGCTCATACGCTGGCAGCTCGGTATCCAGCAGCCCCAGCGCATAAGACAGCGAATCCCGCGTAGAATGGATGAACTCAGCCTCACGCAGCGTGGTATGATAGCCCGGACTGCTGAACGGGGACCAGAGCAAGTGAAGCTCCGGGTCATACCGGGGCTCCAGCATTTGCATTTTACGGATCAGCATCCGCTGATGATCGATGCCCTCATGCCTATAGGCCGTTTCCTCCCTACCCGGTGTTTCAGGAGACTTGCTTCCCTCTGCGGTTTTCTTCACAATGATCTTCCTTTCCTTTAGGTAGGAGAATCCTAACCACACTTTCCTGTTAACCGCTCCCTCTGGGGAGGGCTCATTATGCAGCCACGGTTCCGGTCTACAGTTGGCGATCTTCCAGCTCCAGTTCCTGCGCAAGCAACTGCATCACCAGCCCCTGCCCGTAGAGCGAAGGGTATACTTCAATTGTATTGTAAGCTTCTTCCGAAGGCATGACGGGCGTGCCGCCTGAGACTCCCTGCACTTGACCATTCTCCGCGATTAGCGGAAGAATGCCGCTCACCGCAAGCCTGGCAGAGTCCAGAAAAGAGGAATCCAGCAGGCCATTCTTCACCCCCTTGAAGAATCCGCAGGCAATGCCCGCACTGCCTGAAGTCTCCTGAACGTAATCCGGTCTGTTCAGCACCGTATGCCATAGTCCGTTTCCGGCTTGACAGGACCGCAAGGCTGCCGCAAGCGATGAGTACCGGCTGTACAGCTCTTCCGGAATGTCAGCCACGCCTTGAACCTCCATCACAATCTGCGGAACCGCCAGGGTAATCCATGCATTGGCCCGCGCCCAGCGGACCGCAGACATATGATTGCCCTCACGGCTGTTCCAGCCGTGATAGAGCAGTCCCGTAGCCGGGTCCTGCAGCAGCTGCAGATGAAGCAGCGTCTGCCGCAGTGCGGCATCGGCCAGCCGGGATTCTCCCGTTAGCCCGCCCATACGCGCCAGGAACAAGACAGCCATAAATACCGTATCTGCCCATACCTGTTCCGGGAAATCCACATTTTCCGTGACGGTATGCTCCAGTGCCCCTTCCCGCGTGACCGGCGCAGTGTTGAGCATCCAATCCGCGGTGGACATCGCTTTTTGCAGAAACCACGGGTCACCGGTCTGGCGGTACAGCTCAGGAAAAATCGCGAACGGAGCGAGAGCATTAATGACTTTGACCCCATCGGCCTTGTGCTTGTTCCGGTTCACCCACTGCAGCAGATACTCTATTACCTTTTCCTGCCCGCCTACTGTGGCGTACTCCATGAGCGAAATCACACCCACCCCCGGCACCCAATCCCAGTGGTCAATGTCCATTCCCCAGTCACCCCGGTGCGCCTCCGAGATCATGTATTGAAACAAACGGTCCAGCGCCTCCGCAGGCTTCCGCTCAGTGCTCAAAATGATGCATCCCCCTTAGATCAAGTGAACCACCCTGCGGGTCTGTCTTCACCGGAGACCGTCCCTGAAAAGGCAGCTCCCCGAACAGCGCTTTGACCGTAAGCTCCACGGTCTCCTCATGCAGCGAATAGGCATTGACCAGCGCATCCAGAAACGGCATATCCTGCAACAAATATGGGGTGGCAAAAGAAATCCCGATGGGCCGGATGGTCTCTGCATGCTGCATTGCCCATATCGCTTTGGCCGCCTCGCCTACCGGACGGGCCGTATTCATCATGCCGTGCAAGGGCAGAAAGTAAGGTGCAAAAGCAGCATCCCAGCGAATCCCCGACAACTCCCATTTCCGGATCGTGCCCAGCGGCTCAAATTCATCCAGTATATCTACCTGAAGCCCCCTCGCCCGTAAAAGATCTACAAAAACATTCATCCGCTCATACTTGCGGCCTTCCGTCACTTTGTTCAGCAAGATCACTAGCACCCGGCGGGTAGTCTGCGGATCAAGCGGCAGAATATGGCCACGGTTGCGGACAAGTGTAATACAACGCTCCGCGAGGGACTGGCTCAGGCCCCTTGCTTCCAGATCCAGCTCCGGCGGCAACTTGTCGTTCAGCAGCGGAAGTGCCCGCGGGTCCCGGCCTTCTTCATCTATACCATACATACCCAGCCTGGCCTTAAGCTGCAGAATGCGGCGGACACTCGCATCCAGCCGTTCCATGCGGACGGTACCCTCCCTGACGGCCCGCTCCATCACCCCGAAATAATCCACCCCCGGCCACAGCAGCACATCCGTTCCACAGTTGAAGCAGTCGATCATCCGTTTCTCATAACTGCCCCAGGCCAGAAATCCGCCCATATCCAGCGCATCCGACAGCACCACACCTTCAAACCCCATACGATCCCGCAGCAGTTCCGTTGTGATCCGCTCCGATACCGTTGCCGGTACTGGCTTCTCCCCCTGCTCCCCCTCCATCCATGGAAGAGCAATATGCCCGGTCATGTACGACAGTACGCCCTGATCAATCATAGATTGGGACACCTGCCCGTAGGTGGCAACCCACTTTTCCTCGGTCAAGCCGTTAATGGTGGTCACAATATGCTGATCGCGGTAATCCACCCCGTCTCCCGGAAAATGCTTCGCACATGCTGCCAGGCCATGGTCCTGCATCCCCCGCATGACTGCACCCGCCAGCCTTGCCGCCCGCTTGGGGTCATCCCCCAGGCAGCGCGTGGTAATGACCGGATTCATCCAGTTCAACAAAAGATCTGTGCCAGGTGCCAGCGCCCAGGTAAAGCCCGCCGCCCGCCCTTCCAGTGCCGTAAATTTGCCGTATTCATAGGCCAAGGCCTCATCGTCCACTGCGGCCAGCGCGAGGAGCGGCGGGAACGCGGTTAAGCTTTTGACTGCCGATCCCGCGCCGAATTCCAAATCACCGGAGAACAGCAGCGGATATTTGCTGATCCGCTGCAGCTGCTCCGTCCACTCCCGGTACTCCGCCGCCTTGCCCGACGCCTTCTGAATCACCTCACCGCCGATAAAAAAACTGCCCACCGGATACGTCTTCAAATAGGCCGCAAGTGCCTCAGTATCGTTTCCCTTAAACGGCAGCCGCCCTGCATGATCCTGCATCGTTTGCCCAATCTTTTCCCGCAGGCTCATGGACGCGAGCATCCGCTCTACCCATTCCTGCTCCTCCCTTGTTAGAGGCCTTGGCATGGTTGCACTTCCTCCTAACTGATTTCGATCCCCCTAAATCCCCCTTAGCCAAGGGGGACCCCAAGGGCCCCGGCCCTCTGGACACCCGGATGGCTGGCGTGGGCGGAGGGATTGTGCTCCCGGGCTGCAATGTGCGGAGATCGCTTTCCCCCTGCGGGGACGCTTTGGCTGCATTTCACCTGCGTAAGTGCAAGGGGACGCTCCGCTCCCCCCAAACCGTAACTGCAAGAGGACGCTCCGCTCCCCCCCAAACCGTAACTGCAAGGGGACGCTACGCTCCCCCCAAACCGTCAGATCGTTCTAACCCTGTATAATTTCATTACTACCTTAAGTGTAGCCGGGGAACGGAGGAGACTAAATAAGGTCATCTATAAAAAAAGTTCGAAATCCTACAGAGTCTCAAAGGGAATAACATCTAATAAATGCAATACTCAACCATCTCAATGCTAGAGCAGCACCTCAACAAGGTGGAAAAAGTATCACTAATTCTCGATTTCTAGTCTATAGTCGAGGTTTAGTTGGAATTTGTTTACTTAATAATGGTTCTAATAGCACACTGAGGCGTTTTCGGCATAATTAGTTATACTAATTCCACCTAGAACTCGCAGCAGCACAAGTTTCCATAAACTAGTTTTCCTATTTCCACCTAAATTCATTTTCCCCCGGGAGCTGCCTCCACTAGCGAGTACATTCAGGTACATTAGGCTTAAACCAGCTTATCTTCCGCCCTCCCGCTCAACCAGGTTAACATCCGCCTCAACTCGCGTAACTTCCGCTCAACCCGCTAACTTCTATTTGAACCAGCTTAGCTTCTGCAGGGAGGCAGAAGCTAAGCTTTACAGCGTCTCATCAAATATCAGACCAGCTTCACAGCATCTCATCAGATTTCAGTCCAGATTAATAGCTCTACAGCGTCTTCATCAGCTTTCAATCCAGACTAATACTTAGTGTCTCGCTCAATTTGTTATTCTCCTTGTTCATCTCCTCATACCTCCAGATATCATTCACGAAGAAGGTGATGGTGAAGCCGCCTATGGTCGGAACGGTCCATTTGGGCGTGCCTTGGGCGCTGCTGTTGGCGGTCAGGGTAACCTCTTCTCCAGGCTGGATCACTGTATTGTTCGTGTCCGACCAGGATACGACACCGCCGTTGACGGAGAAGGCACCGCCCGTAATTTGACCCAATCCCGTGGAGGTGTTCAGCGGGGTCGGGCGCACTCCGATATTTTTCACCTTGGCCCAGAAGATTAAGGAATCCCCGAGTTGCGGCGTGGTATGGGAGGATGGAGTGCCATCACTGTTCACGATATTCCAGCCGATATCTGTAACGATCAGGTCCGCAAGCGGTGCCGGAAGGGTGGACTCGTAGCTCTCGAACTCGAACCCATGGACCATCACCAGCCCGCTAGTCCCCTTGATCTCGATCCGGTGCAGCCCGTACTCCAGACCGGCAAGCTCATAGACGATTCGGTTCTCTCCCTCAATGCCAGCCTGAGGAATAACTACGGTCTGCATATATTGCCCATCGACATAGACATCAGCGCTGCCCATATCGCTTTTGATATCCGATCTCCAGCGGACCCCGATGCCCCTGAAATTGAACGTTGCTGTGGCGTCAGGTGCATAGGTCACGTGAGAGACACCGTTGGAAGCGGTCGTAAATCCGGTATAGTCGATATAAGGATGATTATGCTCTGCGGTATACCAGGCCGAGACCGGAACATATGCGCCTTCCTCAAGCTTGAAATAATCGAGGTTAGCGCCGTTTCCAGCGGAGGTAAAGCTGATCATGTTATACCCCGGCTGGAGCGTAATGCCATATTGCCTCACGGTAAAGTTGCTGTTCCAGCTTCCGGTGGACGGCAGCGTCACGGTCGTTTGTTTTTGTCCGTTGATGAGGATATTTTTCTTCGACTCCTGATTGGAAGCGTATGCAATAGTTAAAGTGTAGCTTCCGCCGCTCTCGGAATAGAATCCCTGAACCGTCAATCCGCCGGCATGGGTCTGCTCCACAACCCTTCCTCCAGAAGCGCTGCTGTAGTAGCCGATTTTGAGCGGCGGGGCAAAGGACGTGGCTTCGGCCTCGAATTTGGTTGGATCTCCAGCCACATGCGGCGTAATCGGCATCGGCAGTGTGGTTGCGGATACGGCTGTGGTCAACGGCGAGACGTTGCCGAAATCATCCACGGCCTGAACCCTGTAGCTATATACGGTCTCAGGAGCTACCGTGTAGTCATTGTAAAACGTAATCCGGCCCGGAACGGTCATCACCGGTTCTGCTCTATCATCCCGGTACACATTGTAGCTGACAACCCTGTCGTTGTCGGTCGAGGCATTCCAGGTCACCTTCACCTGCTCATGGCTTACTGCCACCGCGGCCGGACTGGTTGGAGCCGTTGGCGAAGTGGTCTCCATCTCATCGAGAATATACTGGACGGTTTCACCAGCGCCCAGGGTAACCGAGAGCGTAAGGTCCGGCGCTGCCGTAAGCTGGACATTGGAGTGGGCGGCGGCATAGGTATCGCCCGGTCCAAACCGCTCTCCGGCATACTGCCCGCTGCCGGGCATGGTGACCCTCACCTGCATCGTCACGGGCTGCGTCTCAAAGTTCACGAAATTCAGCAGAATTTTGTCTGCAGAAGCCCCTATGGCCGAGGTGCCCAGCGCTGAGGTATCAACCGCGCGGAAATACGCTTTTTTCTCATTCAGTTCAGATGGATTCAGGATCTCGTAGCTGAGCGGGCGCCCGTGGGTGGCATACGCAGCGGCCAGCCTGCGGAACGTCTTCAGCCGCGTTTCACCAAGCTCATTACTGTTCGCGGCTACAGCTACCGTATCCTCGAAGCGGTGTGTATTCCAGTTGATCGCGGAATCAAATAATCCGAACTCGGTCCCGTCATTGAAGAAGGCCGCATGCTGCATGATATGATCGACATAGCCGATATCTCCGCGAAGCTCCCGGTCAAAGGCGGAAGCGAACCTGTACGCATAGGTGCCGTATTTCGTACTGTCGGAATGATTGTCATTGCTGCCGGTTTCACTCATGGCCATCTCTTTGCCGAAGCCCTCATCTGCTTCATGATACACCTGCAGATTCTCATACAAGCTGCCGCCCGGCAGCGGCTGGACACCGGTTCCGCCATAGCTGTGGCCGTTCGTCACATCTGAAAGCGCTTCAATTTCTTCGCGTTGGGCAGCGTCCCGCTCCCACCCGTCAGGAATTCCGTTATATGGCCAATAGGCCCAGCCGGGCGCCACGATTTTCAGATAGGGCTGGCTGTTAGTCTGGCGCTCCTCATCCATTAGCTCATGAATGGCCAATATCGATGCCCGGGACCAGCCGAACAATCCGGGTTCATTGCCCGTCTCTGCGTATTGGTACAAATCCCCGAATTTACTGACAAAAGCGGCATAATAACTCCTCAAAGCCGTGCTGATCGTACCGCCCGCCAGATCCGCGTTGTTCTTCCAGTTGCCTCCGATAATATTGACCATTGGCGTAAGGTTCAGATCACGCATCGTCGCCAGATAGTTCCGCCCCTGCGGGTCCCAGCCTGCGCTCGTATCCGACCAGAAGGAGGCGCGCATCCAATTGCCGCTGTAGGCGATGCCCATCCATTTGGTCATGGGCGCCAGATGGCGGATCGCGTTCTCATCATATTTGAAGGTATTTGCGGCAAGCGTAGTCCCCAGATGTACATACCGCCCATGTATCGGTTCATCCGCCTGCTGAGGCCGGGATTTCAGCTTGATATAATCCCATTCGAACCATAAATAGGAGTCTCCGTTATAACCGGGAGCCTGGGGGTCCGCATACAGTCCGCGGTCGACCACCAGCTTAAGCACGTTTGAGCCAATATGAAGCTGCTCTTTGGGAATATACAGTCTGTAGGTTTGTTTCCAGGTATGCTCCAGAGAGGTTTCGCCGTTATTCAGACCTGTGATTTGAATCAATCCGCTCATGAGGCCATTTGTGAATACGGCAAGCTGGGGAATCGCGGTGCTTGCATCAATCACCTTGAAGCTGAGCTCGGCTCCATACTGGGGAACCGCCGCCAATTCAAACGTAAAATTCATCGTTCCATTGACATCGGCCTTCATTCCTTCGGGGATCGTATTATAGCTGCAAGCTGGAAGAGGCAGGGCAAAATCGTTATACACATTATTGTAAACTGTAAATTCGGCAGAGCTGTCGTCCGGCTCGCCTACCTGCCACAGCAAGCCCGATGGATTATAGGTGGCGGTTGTGGCGGTCACCGGCAGCGAAGCCTTGGAGGCTCTACTTGAGCCAGACTCTTGTTTTACTTTCACTACAGGACCCGAAATTTGCTGTTCTATCGCTGCTATCCCTGGAGGATCAGCGGAAACGCTATGATCATTTGGCATCAAAACCGTCGTCAGCACACAGAACACAAGAGACAGTAACGCTATATTTTTATACATTCGCACATTAACACCCTCTTCTATTCAGAATAGAAACAGGGCCCCCAACTGCTAACTTTTGCGAATAGGAATACCCGACATCCTGGTAAGCGGCCGCTGCAAGCTGACAGTAAGAATCAGGGAGGCGGCCGAACTTTACCGGATATCGGGTCTGCTAATCATTCAACATCTTATTTGGCGGCCAAAAATGCATCCATTTGCGACTGAATTTCGCTTATCACGGCATCCAGTCCAGCGGCCTTCAGCTTGCTGTTCATTTCCTTCAGGATCGGCTCAGGATCTTTTTCCCCGGAATACAGGGTATTCTTATATTGCTTCGTAATGTTGATCAGCGCTCCGATCTGCGACTGTACCTTGGTTGAGTCAAAGACAAATCCGATCACCGGGGATACCTTGGAGTTTTTATTCCAGTCGGTATAGAGCTGTACGCGTTTGGGATCTTCATCCTTGTTCAGGTAGTTCAGCAGCACATTCCCGATCATCCACGAGGATACAGAGTTGTAGCCGCTGTCCGGAATAAATTCAACCGTGTTGTCGCCTACCTTCTTATAATGCTTGCCTTCAATCCCGAAGGTTAACAGGTTATACAGGACGGGATCGGTATGAATCAGGTTCATGAACATCATGGCCCGCTCCGGGTTTTTGGAGGTTCTGGAGATGGCGAGCATGGAGCCCTGCAGGCTTTTCGTGCTGACCTGTACCGGCAGAAGGGTTTTGATGATCATCGGTTTCTCCGCGAGACGGGTCCAGTCATTGGTGGACGTTGGATTCATATTGCCGTAGGTGAACCAGGCCTTGCCGCTTTTCACGGCATCCTTCAGCTCTGTTTTGTCCGTAGCGCCATTCTTGTTGATATAGCCCGCTTTGTACCATTCCCGGATCAGCTTTAGCCGTGCGAGTATCTCTGGAGTATCATATTCGTTAAAAACCTTCATCGTCTTGTAATCGAGCAGCGTCGGAATTTCATTACTGCCATCGAGGTCCTCGCTTTCGGGGTACACGGTGAACCAGTTCAGACTGTCGGTATGGTTCATGAACAAAGGTGTGATGCCCGGTTCTTTCTCCTTAATCGTCTTCAGCATCGGTTCAATATCCTCAAGCTTCGCGATGCTGTTCACATCGAACCCGTACTTGTCGACAATCGCCTTGTCAAAAGCAAAGCCTACCGACTGGCCCAGTTCCTTCTCGGTTGGAACCGCATACAAATGTCCGTTGACGGTAGCGGCCTGCAGGTAAGCCGGATTAATCTGTGCTTTGGTCTCCTTAGCGTAGGTATCCAGCAGCTCTTCTAGCGGCAGATAAGCGCCCTTGGCGGCATTGGTCATGAAGTTCCAGGTGTAGACCATGTCGAACACTTCGCCGGACTGGATCATCAGATTCACCTTGTCTGCCGGTTTATCCCAGCTAAGCTGATTGATCTTGATCGTGGCGTTAATCTTATCCTTCAGATAATCATTGATCGCCTGTTCTACGGAGGCTACATCCTTATCGGGCCCGCCAGGCAGATAGAGCGACAGCTCTACTTGCTCCAGCCCATTTGTCTTTTCAGTGGCTGTGGCTGTAGCTGTATCCGAGGCGGCTGGTGCGGTGGTGCTATCCACCTTTGTCCCGGTCGGCTCAGCTCCGCTGTTGCTGTTATTGCCTCCGCATCCGCTTAGTGAAAGTCCTATCAGCAGTACAAGTGAAAGCAGTAGACCCGTGCCCTTTTTTCCTACCATAGCTTGTTTCCTCCCCTTGATGGTCAATATATGCTAATCGGATGAATCCGAGGTTAGCCTTTAATGGAGCCCAGCGTCAACCCTTTGATAAAATACCGCTGGAAGAATGGATAGGCCAGCACAATCGGGCCAATGCCGATCAGTGCCATAGCCATCCGGATGGTTTCACCCGGCAGTTTCGCCAGCTCCGTCGCCGAGCCTTGAATCAAAGCCCCGTTACGGCTCAGGTAGTCCGCCTGGGAGATCATTTTGTACATCAGGTACTGCAGGGAATAGAGGTCTGTGTCCGTAATGAAGATCATGCTGTTGAACCAGTCATTCCAGTAATGCAGGGTGTTGAACAGACCGATCGTAGCGAACACCGGCAGTGACAGCGGGAACACAATCTGGAAGAACGTCCGCAGCTCACCGGCACCGTCAATCTTGGAGGCCTCAATCAGCGCGGGCGGGACACTCATCTGGAAATAGGTCTTCATAATCAGCACATTGAACGGGGACAGCAGCATCGGAATAACCAGGGACCAAATGGAGTTCTTCAGATCCAGCACCTGGGTGTAGACCATATACCAGGGCACCAGCCCGCCGCCGAACAGCATGGTGAAGAAGATCAGGAAGGCGAAGAACCCTCTGTACCGGAAGTCCGTCCGCGAGAGCGGATAGGCATACAACGAAGAGATAAATACGCTGAGCAGCGTGCCGGCAATGGTTACGAAGAACGACACGCCGTAGGCTTTTACAATGACGGTATAGTCCTTAAAGATATAAGCATATGCCTCCAGACTGAACTTCTCGGGGAAAAATTGATACCCGTTCAGCACAATGGAATCGTAGTCGGTAATTGAGATCATGAACACCAGCACAATCGGCAGCAGACAGGTGATCGACAGGATGATAAAAATTATATGGAGTATCACATTCGTCGGCCGGGATATTTCATTATTGGTCACCGGTTCCATCCCCCTTTTCTTCAAAATCCCTCTCCAAAGGTGTTGTTCGTAACTGCGGTGAATGTATGGACTTCCGGCCTTTACTATATAAGCTGAACTTTAGATTTTCATATTTTGGCCTAGTCGTAACTACGGGGAATGTTTGGACTTCCGGCCGCTGTTGTCTGCAGATTTCTTCAATTTGTACCGCTGTTCGCGGTGGAAATCCGCAGACAAAGGCGGTCGCTACCGCTCCTTCAGTTCCAAACTTCCCCTCGGCCACTTCTGCCATTTTTATTCATTTTCAAGTTCAACTTATATAGCACCTTTTATTAGTTACTAAAAAACAGCCTGGTCCTTGTCGACCTTGCGTACGATCCAGTTCGAGCCCAGGACCAGGAAGAAGCCGACGATGGATTGGTATAGACCCGCTGCGGCGGACATGCCCAGGTTGCCCATATTGATCAATGCGTTATAGACGTAGGTATCAATGACGAGTGTCGTCGGATACAGCGCCCCGGAGTTCAGTGTGGTCTGGTAGAAGAGCCCGAAGTCGGAGCGGAAAATCCCGCCGATGGCCAGAATAGTGGTGATGATGATGACCGGGCGGATGAGCGGGATCGTAATATGGAGGATCTGCTTCCATTTGCTGGCCCCGTCGATCAGCGCTGCTTCATAATATTCGTTGTCAATGCCGATAATCGCCGCAAGGTAAATGACGCAGCCATACCCAACGCCTTTCCAGAGGTTGATCAGCGGCAGAATAAACGGCCAATACTTTGGCTCGGAATACCAGTTCAGCTCATTCAGCCCAAACATCGCCAGAATGCCTTTGTTCATGAAACCGTATTCAACATTCAGAAAAGCGAACACGAGGTAGCTCACCACCACCATCGACAGGAAATACGGAAAGAACATAATGCTCTGATAAAATTTGGCGGCCAGCTTATTCTTCAGCTCATTCAGGGCAATCGCAATGGATACCGCTATCACCAGGTTGAGAATGATGAACACGAAATTGTACAGCACCGTATTGCGGGTGATGATCCAGGCATCCGATGTGGCGAACAGAAACTTGAAATTATCCATCCCCACCCATGGGCTTCCGAGTATCCCGTCTACGTAGTTAATATTTTTGAAGGCTATGATGATCCCGAACATCGGCAGGTAGTTGTTAATGAGCAGGAAAATCACACCCGGCAGCAGCATCAGCAGCAGCACCTTGTGCTTCAGCAAATGCCCCAGCATGGAGCTTCTTTTCGCATGTATCCGCACTGGCAACCGCTGCCCGGTGTCCAGCGCGTTTCTTTTCTCATGAGTGATCATCGCTTACGCCTCCTGATTCCTTCAGCAGTCTCTCTCTTCCATGTTTCAAGTGTACCCGGAGAGCGGCAGATGCTAAATAAGGTCATCTATAATAAAAGTTCGATAATCTACAGAGTTTGGTGATAGCTGCTTCCAGGCAAGTGGAAACGACGGCTACGCTGTCCTTATAAGGACGGCATCCGTTTCAGCGAGAAAGAGAAGGATAATTTATAGCGAGAAACATATACATTCTTATCTTTCAAAAAAGAGGCCTTCACCCCATGGATGTCGGCCCCTTTTGGCTGCAGCTAATAACTCAGTTCTTCTTATGACAGCATTAGATAAATCTGTGGACGGACCAGATCACGCCCGAGGAGGCGCCTCCCAGATTAAGCGGAACCGTTAAACCATCCGCCTCATAGAAGAGGCCGATCACATCTCCTGCTGTCAGATCAAACTCACCCGTCAAGGTGACTGTCCCATTGCCCAAGATCGTTCTCAGGGTCAACAGCAGGGCAATGTTCACATTCAGCAGAGGGAACAGTCCGGTTACCAAATCTGTAGTCACAGGAGAAGTTCTCCGGATCACAAATGCCGGGTTGATCCCCGCCCCTAACGCAACCGAAATGGCTGCAGTGGTAGAGTAGTTAATGGTAGCTTCAAAAGAGTACCGGCCCGTAACCGGGACCGTGTAGTTCCCCGTTGTTTCGTTAAACGAGGCGCTGTCGTAATACGGTGACGTCACCGTCCAGCCGGCAAGCTGAGTACTTGCACTGGTTGAAAATGTTGGCAGAAGCCCAGAGAACCCTTCCGCTGCAACATTTGGCCCAGTGGCTCCAGTGGCTCCCGTTACCCCGGTCGCTCCTGTCACGCCTGTAGCTCCAGTGGCTCCCGTTACCCCGGTCACTCCTGTCACGCCTGTAGCTCCAGTGGCTCCGGTTTCTCCGGTCGCTCCTGTCACGCCTGTAGCTCCAGTGGCTCCCGTTACCCCGGTCGCTCCTGTCACGCCTGCAACCCCAGTTGCTCCGGTTTCTCCGGTCGCTCCTGTCACACCCGTAGCTCCAGTGGCTCCGGTTTCACCTGTCGCACCTGTCACACCCGTAGCTCCAGTGGCTCCCGTTACCCCGGTCGCTCCTGTCACACCCGTAGCTCCAGTGGCTCCGGTTTCACCTGTCGCTCCTGTCACACCCGTAGCTCCAGTGGCTCCAGTTTCACCTGTCGCTCCTATCACACCTGCAACCCCAGTTGCTCCGGTTTCACCTGTCGCTCCTGTCAAACCCGTAGCTCCAGTGGCTCCCGTTACCCCGGTCGCTCCTGTCACGCCTGCAACCCCAGTTGCTCCGGTTTCTCCGGTCGCTCCTGTCACACCCGTAGCTCCAGTGGCTCCCGTTACCCCGGTCGCTCCTGTCACGCCTGCAACCCCAGTTGCTCCGGTTTCTCCGGTCGCTCCTGTCACGCCCGTAGCTCCAGTGGCTCCGGTTTCTCCTGTCGCTCCTGTCACGCCCGCAGCTCCAGTGGCTCCGGTTTCACCTGTCGCTCCTGTCACACCTGCAACCCCAGTGGCTCCGGTTTCACCTGTCGCTCCTGTCACGCCCGCAGCTCCAGTGGCTCCCGTTTCACCAGTCGCTCCTGTCACACCCGTAGCTCCAGTTGCTCCAGTTTCACCTGTCGCTCCTGTCACGCCTGCAACCCCAGTTGCTCCGGTTTCTCCGGTCGCTCCTGTCACTCCTGCAACCCCAGTGGCTCCGGTTTCACCAGTCGCTCCTGTAGCTCCAGTGGCTCCGGTTACCCCGGTCGCTCCTGTTACTCCTGCAACCCCAGTGGCTCCGGTTTCTCCTGTCGCTCCCGTCACACCTGTAGCTCCAGTGGCTCCCGTTACCCCAGTCGCTCCTGTCACACCTGTAGCTCCAATTGCTCCCGTTACCCCGGTCGCTCCTGTCTCGCCTGTTGCTCCAGCGGCTCCGGTTTCACCAGTCGCTCCTGTAGCTCCGGTTGCTCCAGCGGCTCCCGTTTCACCTGTCGCTCCTGTCACACCTGCAACCCCAGTGGCTCCGGTTTCACCTGTCGCTCCTGTCACACCTGCAACCCCAGTTGCTCCGGTTTCACCAGTCGCTCCTGTCACGCCTGTAGCTCCCGTTACCCCGGTCGCTCCTGTCACACCTGCAACCCCAGTTGCTCCGGTTTCACCAGTCGCTCCTGTCACGCCCGCAGCTCCAGTGGCTCCCGTTACCCCGGTCGCTCCTGTCACGCCTGCAACCCCAGTGGCTCCGGTTTCACCAGTCGCTCCTGTCACACCCGTAGCTCCAGCCAGTCCGGTTTCACCAGTCGCTCCTGTCACGCCCGTAACTCCAGTGGCTCCCGTTTCTCCAGTCGCCCCTGTCACGCCCGCAGCTCCAGTGGCTCCCGTTTCTCCAGTCGCTCCTGTCACACCTGCAACCCCAGTTGCTCCGGTTTCACCAGTCGCTCCTGTCACACCTGTGGCTCCAGTGGCTCCCGTTTCTCCGGTCGCTCCTGTCACACCTGCAACCCCAGTCGCTCCAGTTTCACCAGTCGCTCCTGTCACACCCGTAGCTCCAGTGACTCCAGTTTCACCTGTCGCTCCTGTCACACCTGCAACCCCAGTTGCTCCGGTTTCACCAGTCACTCCTGTCACGCCTGTAGCTCCCGTTACCCCGGTCGCTCCTGTCACACCTGTAGCTCCAGTGGCTCCGGTTTCACCAGTCGATCCTGTCGCACCCGTAGCTCCAGTGGCTCCCGTTACACCAGTTGCTCCCGTCACACCTGCAACCCCAGTTGCTCCAGTTTCACCTGTCGCTCCTGTCACACCCGTAGCTCCAGTGGCTCCCGTTACCCCGGTCGCTCCTGTTACTCCTGCAACCCCAGTTGCTCCAGTTTCACCTGTCGCTCCAGTGGCACCGGTAGCACCGGTGATCCCCGTGACTTCTCCCAGCAATTCAGAGGATACCAGACGATGCGCAGCCACTAATTGCCCCGTGCTGCTCTTTCCCCAGAATGAGATCTGTACAGGATCATCTGCCGGGCTTGGACTTGATGTTGTGAAGAGAAACTCAAATGCATCCAAATCAGCAAAATAGCTGTTTGTTACTACTTGATTAGCAGCCAGATTCAAGGATTGGCTGACATACAAATTCCGTACACCACCACTCATATAGTAGCCTTGAATCGAGACTATAGAGGCTTCTGAATCACTCCGGTTGTCAATCCGGACTGTCACTGACTGCGTGGGTCTTGCACCACTGACCGCATTGTTTTCAATGGGGCCCGTTGATAAAAAGGTCATTTCTTCATTCTCCTTTTCCTTTTCCTTGGATTTCACATCTCTGCTGGCACTGCTTAATGGCTTCCAATAATTCTCCCAGGAACTCTAGCAGCACAAAAAGTGATTTATATAGTAATATTCGAACGGCTTACATGCGGTGTGGACGTAAGAACTGCAAGCTTATGCACAACCTGTCTATCCCACTAGGCGACCAGAGACAGCAGCACGGGCTCCAAGTGGCCAAGTATCAATAATCGGGCGGTGCGGATTTTCTTAGGGACGAAGCAAAGAGGACTGTCTCCGGGCCATATCAATACGGCCTCTAGAAGCAGTCCTTTCCTGTAGCAGAACTAATAGTTGTTCCCCTCCTACTCCTTCCCGGCGCTCAACTGGCTCTCCCCCTGCAAAGGAGTGCGGGGATTGAAATTCGGATACATGTACTCCTCACGTTTAAAAGAATAACCGGTCGCCGCAATATCCAACATCTGATTCAGCCGGTCACTTTCCGCGCGCAGGCCTTCGCCCACGCTAATGCCGCCGGAAAGGATCTGTAGATAGAGCTGCATACGGGGCCGGTCGCCCGAGTCCCGGGGTTCCACCGAGACGGTATTCGGATCGTACTGGTCCATAATCTGCGGAGCCAGCGGATAAATGGACTCCTCAGCCGTCGGGTAAAACTCCTTGAAATGGCCCAGCCCCGGAACCAGGCCCGGAAGATCTGCGATCCCGTCTACCACCGGCAGGGCCAAGGCCTGCTGGAACAGAATGGTCAGAAAAGCTTCAGACTGGAGAAACTTCCATACCTTCACCGCCGCTTCCAAGTCAGGTGCGCTGCTGTTTACCGCCAGCGGCGAATGCGGAATCATCATAAGCGCGCCGCTGCCCTTCTTCGCCGAAGTCATTACAGGCGGCAGAGCCACCCCCCAATCATCCTTAGGCATATATTCCTGCAATTTCACATAATCTTTGCTGGTTGCATACATCATGCCGATGTTGCCGTCGGCGAACTGCCTGAGCGCACCGTTCCGCTTCAGCAAAGTCTCTCCGGGATAGAGGCTGCCCTCTGCTTTCATATCCAGCAGCATTTGCAGCCAGGGAGCATATACACTCAGATCATAACGTCCGGTCCGGTAATTATAGAGATACACCCCGCTGTAGGTATTGGACATTTCCAGCCCCGTCTGCAGACTGTCCTGGCTGTCTCCGGCGGCCAGCGCGAAGCCGTATTTGTTCACGCCGACCCCGGCGCGGCTAATCCTGGCCGCAGCCTGCTTCACTTCAGCGAAAGTGACAGGCGGATGCTCCGCATCCAGTCCGGCGCTCTGGAATAGCTGCTTATTATAGATCAGGCGCACGGTCTCAATACTGGAGGGCAGGAAATAGATCCCTCCCTTAAACAGAGAGCTGCGTGCGTAATCTCTAGCCCACTTTGGAAATCTGTTCAGATCCGCAGGGTCCAGATAAGAGTTCAGGTTGGCCAGATACCCCTTGTTCACATAGGTAGCCAGCCAGCTGTTATCCACGCTGAACACATCCGGCCCCTGACCCGAAGTCATCAGCATGTTGAGCGTGTCATCGTAGGCATCCGTGGACAGATTCATCATTACAATTTCAATATGGTCCGGATTGCTCTGATTAAATTTCCGGATCGCATTCTTCACCTCCAGATTCTCTGTCCAGTCGTACAGCGCAATCCGTACTTGAACCGGGGGAGCCGCCTCAGGTACCGGCTCTGAATTAAACTCCACCAGCAGCGGACGGTCATAGGCGATGGCATATACGATAAGCCCGCATAGCAACAGGCCGAAGATATAGAATAACAGCCGTTTCATCCCTCACCTCCTGCGTTGACAGCGTAACGCGCCCGTTTTACAATGTATACCATCTATTGAATGGTATTTTCCATTAATACCCGTTAAATGGCAAGCGAAGATTATCCGCAGTGTGAAGGGGGCTCAGATGAAGAAATTATTCGATACTCTGTCCAAAACCCTCTTCTTATACAACTTCAGCATCCGCAGCAGACTTATCCTCTACTTCCTCTTTCTCGTCCTTCTACCGACCACCATTATCTCCGTTACGGTATATAACAAATCAGCGGATATTATCACCCGCAATGTCAATACATCGATCGAAAACAACCTGAATCTGGTTCAGGATAATCTCGCTCAGCGTTTCGCCGCTGCGGATCAATCCATGATTTCTCTATACCTCAATACGGAGTTCGCCGACCTGATCTCCGCCAACCGACCGACAGACAGCACAGGAATTATTAATGAGCTGGCTGCGCTGAGCAGAATCCTGGAGAGCTTTCCCGGCAGCGGAACCTCCGGAAGCAGCTTCGTCCCTATGCTATATATGCTGAACCGTCCGGAATATACGCAGTATAATTTCTCAAGACGGGTGTTTAATATCGACCAGATTTCACTGAAGCCGTGGTATTTGGGCATTCCGGCCAAATCCGACTTCACGGTGGTTGGGCTCAGCTCCCTGGATTCCAAGTTCACCCTTAAATTTGCAAAGCGCCTGTTTGGCATCCGGCATGCCCAACTGCCCTATGTAGGCCTCCTTACCATTGATATTCCCGTGACAGAATTCGATAATCTGCTGGAACACTACAAACCTACGGCAGGCAGCCGGATTTACATCGCCGACCAGACCGGAACAATTGCAGTCAGCCCGGACACGTCACTCCTTGGACAGAACATCAGTACCCAAGACTATTACCGCTACATGAAGTTCCCTGAAGGCAGCAGCGGCACCTTCCATTCCTTCCGTCAGGTAATCCAGGGGGAGAAGATGCTGGTCTCCTATACCCAAATCCCGGAAACCGGCTGGACGATCCTTTCCTTCTCACCCGTGAGCGAGCTTAATGGAGAGCTAGCCTCCTTTCAGCGTGTCATGTACATCGTCATCGGTATCTGTATGCTGATCTCACTCATGATGGCTCTGCTGTTGTCGGAGAATATCTCCGCTCCCATCCGCAAATTCATTCAGTCCATGTCCCATGCCGAGAGCGGCAACTTCAATATCATTATCCGCTACCGGCGCAAAGACGAATTTTCCTATTTGTTCAACCGCTACAATAAGCTGCTGCAGCAGATCAAAGCGCTGATCGATAAGCTCTATGTGACCGAATTACGCAAAAAAGAAGCCGAGCTTAAAACCCTTCAGGCTCAGATCAATCCGCATTTCCTATATAACACGCTGGATTCAATCAACTGGATTGCCATCAATCATGGCATTCCCGAGATCAGCAATATGGTAACCTCGCTGTCCGACTTCTTCCGCTACAGCCTGAGCAAAGGCCGGAATATTATCCCGCTGCGCGATGAGCTGCGGCAGGTGGACAGCTACCTGCAGATTCAGCAGTTCCGCTTCCAGGATAAGCTGGAGTATGAGCTGGAGGAGACCGACCCCCGGGTGCTGGAGGAATGTCTGGTAGTCAAGCTCAGTCTTCAGCCGCTCGTAGAGAACTCCATTATCCATGGAATCCAGAAACGGCGGGGAAAAGGCAAAATCCGCATCCGGGTGGAGCGGTCCGGGGACCTTCTCTGTGTGTCCGTCTTTGACGATGGGGCAGGTGCAGATCCAGAGCGGCTGAATCAGCTGCTGACGGATCAGCATCCGGGGAATCAATCCTACGGCATCCGTAATGTGCATACCCGAATCCAGCAGTTTTTCGGCGAATCTTACGGCATCCGGTATTATGCCAATACCGAAGACCAGAGCGGCCTCCTGGCTCTAGTCCGGTTTCCGGTTGTGACTACATGGAACGAGGTGATGGAAGATGTTGACGATGATCGTAGCGGATGATGAGCCCTTTATCCGCAGAAGTCTGATCCATGTATTCAACTGGCAGGAGGAGTTCGGCATCGAGATCATCGGTGAGGCCTCAGACGGGCAGGAGGCTTATGAGTTATGTATGGAGCTTCAGCCTGATATTTTATTCACGGATATTATGATGCCCATGCTGGGGGGCCTGGAGGTGGCAGAGAAGCTGAAGGCCGGGAATTGCCGGACCCGAATCATTATTATCAGCGGCGCCCAGGATTTCTCCTATGCCCAAACTGCCCTGAAGGTCAATGCCGAGGGGTATATTCTGAAGCCAGTCAAATTGCCCGAGCTGCGGGAGGTCTTTCATGAAGTCGTCAACCGGCTGCGTCAGGAGAAAGACCACCAGATGAATGTCGAGCAGTTGAAGAAGCAAGTAGAGAACCACATGCCGCTGATCCGCGAGAAATTCCTCCGGAACTGGGTGGGGGGACTATACCGGGATGAACGGGAGCTCTGGGAGAAGATCAGTGATTTCCGGCTTCCCTTTGAACAGGGGGATGTCCTGACGGCAGGCGTGCTCCAGCTGGATGATTATGAGACCGCGGTCGGCAAATTCTCGGAGGAAAATAAGCAGCTGCTGTATTTTGCGATCCAGAACATCATCACCGAATGTCTGGAGAGTCCGCCCGGCGGAATCTCTTTTGTCGCCAGCGAAAATGAATTCATCATCATCTTCTGCCCGGATACGTCTACTTCTTCCCACACTGGCGGCATCGCAAGCCTCTGTGAAAAAATCATGGGCAGCATTCAGCAATATCTGCGGCTGGACGCGTCCATAGGCATAGGCCGGGCTTGCCCCACCGCAAGTGAGCTTGAGGACTCCTATAAGGATGCGATGGCCGCGCTGGTGCATACCTTTTATACTGGCCATGGTTCCATTCTGGATATCAAGGATATTCAGTCCGCTACGGAGACTTTGCAGAGTACCTTTTTTTATAAATTCCATGCGAGGCTGATGAATGAGCTGAAGGCGGGCCATACCGAAGAAGTCATGGAACTGCTGGAGAAGCTCTTCGACCGGGTGGCCGCCCCCAAGCTGCAAATCGATTATGTGCAGAGCATCTGCGCCGAGATGATTTTTACGTCTGCAAGCGCCCTTTATGAGCTGGATGAGGACATCGAGCAGGTGCTGCAGGACCGGCTGACCATCATGGACACACTCTACAAGCAGAAGAATATATCCGGGCTAAAAGCCTATATGCTCTCGCTATTTTATGATCTCAGCACTTATGTGGCAGGGAAAAACACCTCCAGAAACAGCAAAACCATCAACCGGATCAGAGCCATTGTTCAGGAGGGGTACGCTCATGAGCTGTCCATTGCACGAATTGCCGAGGAGGTCTACCTGACCCCCAACTACATCAGCCTGATCTTCAAAAAAGAAACCGGCGAGACCCTTACGGACTACATTACCAGAATCCGAATCGATAAGGCCAAGGAGCTGCTGCATTCCACAGATCTCAAGGTCATGGAAATTGCTGAACGGGTCGGCTACGAGAATCCCCATTATTTTAGTACAGTATTCAAAAAGATTGTCGGAAAACATCCGCTTAAATACCGCTCCGACAAGTAGCCAGAATGAACAGTTGTCCTTCCGGGCAAATTAAGGGCAAAGACATCAGGGGAGTGAGTCAGGATGGCAAGAAGGAACCGAAGATATGCGGTGCCCGGAGTGGAACAGGGAATGCAGACTTTAAAAGCCAATGTGATGAAGCAGGAAGGCTATACCGTGAATCCGGACCGGCCGGATGACGTGAAGTACGAAGTGGCTAAAGAGCTGGGCGTCCCTCTGCAGCACGGTAACAACGGAGCACTGACTACAGAATCGGCCGGTCAGATCGGCGGCAAAATTGGCGGGTCCATGGTTCGGGAAATGATCCGTCTTGCCCAGGAACAGCTGGCGAATACGGAGCAGCAGAACAAGTAATCCTTCATGGGACTAAGCTGGTTATGTCCATTGCATAGCCACCGGTGCTGCTGCCCGCCTGCCTGTTGCAAATACCTTTGAGGCGGGGCAGATGCCCCGTCCTTTTCTATTTAGTGATGTACGATTTGACCCCAATTCTGGAGAAAATCCTCTGATGCGCATCGCCGCTGCCCTTCGAACCCCGCACCGACCGGCTGGACAAGGTCTGCAGATAAGCAAAATCCGGGTGAAGTCCTTCATCCGTGAGATAAGCCGAGGTCCGGCTGCCCGGGACTCTTTCGCGGTTCAGGGACCTAATGATGCCTTCCGCACTTTTAATCCCCAGCCCGTGTCCATAGTAGCTGTCATTACCGAGCAGCACTGTATTTTCCCCCTGCCATTCCGGCTTATCCGGGTCATGGTCCGGGTTCTTGAAATACACGACATCCCCCGGCTGCATTTCTGACGGATCAAAGGTAGTGATCATCCGCAGATTGCTGTCATAGTTCCAATCCCACAGGAACAGGTCCGTAAAATGCTGATTAAACGCATTTTCCCCGATCATATCAATGGTCGCCTTGTAGAGAATCATAACCATCGCCATGGCACATTCGAAAGCGTACAACTGTCCGTTACTAAAAATATCCTGGATTGCCGCCGACGGGGTGACATCGCTGCGAAGCTGGAATCCTCCATTCTCCGTACGTATCCAATATTTTGGGTTGCAGCGGGAATTCTTAAATGTGGAAAAGTCTGTACCGCCAGTATTCATCTCTATGGCTGTTTCAATAATGCGTTCCCTCATCTTCTGTTCGAATCCCGAACCTGGATTATCATATCCAAAGGCCACTATCCATTTCCCCTTTCCTGTCACAATAGATAGGTTATTGTACGTGTCGGGCCTTTGGTTGGTGCACGGCAGTTTAACTCTCCTGAAACCAGGCGTTAACCTGAGCGGTCTCCTCCGTCAGAAGATCCAGATAGATTGAAGTGCGGTAATCCGTTTCCTTGAGGCTTCGGCCTGTAATTTCAGCAATCCGGTTCAGCCGGTACATCAGGGTGTTGGTGTGGATATGCAGAAAGGATGCAGATTCCTTAAGATTCCCGTTCAGCGTCAAATAGACGGCAATGGTTTTGACCAAATCACTTTTGTGTTCACGGTCATGCGCCTTCAGTGGAGAGAGCAGCGAGCTCTTGCGCGTCCGGCTGCGCTTCTGCTCCAGAATGGCCGGAATATACGCCCAGAAGCCGAGATCTTCATACAGCAGCAGGTGATGGGCATGATAAGGCAGCAGTTTTTTGATCTCCAGGATGGTGAGTGCTTCCCGGTATGCAGCCGCAGCCGAAGTATATTCCCGGTAGCCCGGACTGCAGCCTGCTGTCAGAACGCAGCTTTCGCTGCGGCTCAGCTCCTGCAGCAGGTGCTGCACGAACGAAGATAACAGTTCTGTTCCTTCTACCGGAAACAGAAAGGAAAACAGAATAATTAGCCGGTTATGCTCGGCAGTCAGAAACAGCAGGCGCTGATTGGCACCCGCCTCCATCCGTTGGCGGAAACGCTGAACAAAGCGGTCGTCGATCGTCTTGTCACTCTCCAGCACCCCGATATAATAGCTCTCCGGCAACAGGATTGAAGAACCTTCAGCCTCCTGGCGGATACGCGATTCCGTTTCGTAATGCGAGGTCAGCAGCTTCCAGAAGAAATCCTCATGCGCCTTCTCCTGCCTGGTCTTCCAGCCGCGCTGCTTCAGCAGATAACGCCCGGCAATCCCGGCAGCCTTCTCCACAATGCGTTCCGCATGCCCCTCGGCCAGATTGCCTCTGTCCACCACCCAGATATAGCCGAGAATCTCCTGTTGATGCCGGATGCACATCGCCAGCCTTGGCCCAAGCCCCACCTCCATGACTGCCGGAATGCGGATCGGATGCGCGGTGTGTTCAAGCTGATGCATCACGCCTTTTTTGCGCAAGCCGATGATGACCGTATTCGGCACCCGCTTACCGATAATAGTGGAGATGCGCGCGGGATCGCTCTCGAACTGGTGGGAGCTGTATCCGATCACGTGATGATTGCTGTCCTCAATCGTCACCTGCGACTGAAGCGATTCGCTGAGGGTATCCGCCAGGGATTCCATACTGTCAAAAAAACGATCAAATGATGGCTCTGAATCTGTCAATGTCCCCACCCCAACCTGAAGAATAGCCGAAATCTTGTACGATAAGTGATTTCATTATATCCCGCAGCTTTGCGGCTGACTATAGGGGATGGTTGCCTGGTGGTCAAGTAGAAACGGGTACCGTCGTTAAAGGACGGCACCCGTTTCTGACATAAATCGTATTTCCAACTTTGTATTACTCGTCTATTTCAAACTGCTATATTCAGGGGTATCTTACTCACTTACCAGAGCATACGCGGATATTTTACGAATGCGGTAAGTAATCAGCATCGAAGTACAGTAAGAGACAACGACAAGTGCCACTCCAAACAAACTAATCCACGACGTCGCGATAATAAATTGTGCCTTCATAATCCCCATAGCACGCATCGCCACTGACATGAGTGGGTTGGTTAGGGTAATTCCAGCTGCGCTTCCGAACAATACGCCTATAATGATAGGCGGCAAAAACCCAAGCGAGAGCTGATTCATTAGCTGGAAGGTTGTAAAACCAATCGCTTTTTGTATACCCAGTTCACGTTTCTTACGAATAACCGATGAAATAATAACAAAATAAAGAACAAGAATCACAACAACTATGGTTATAACCATCATACCCATACCAAGCTTCGAGACAATCGATATGTACATGCCCATGCCATCGTCCATAATTTTATCCATATCTACTGATGTTACGATTGAATCTCCATAGTCGCTTTCAAGCTTGTTTACAAATTCATCAGCTTTACTATTTTTGTTCAAATAGATTTGCAGGCTCTGCTGTTTAAAGTCCGGATTCACCTTAAGGATGCCGTCCCATCTTATAGACGCATTCATTCCGCCCATATTCGCACCTTGAGATAGGCCTGTGATCATATATTCGGCCTGCTTAGCGCCGACTTTTATCATTACACGGTCACCGATCTTTTTGTCCATCTTATCCGCTAAGATACCGGCAAGTACAACTTCATTGCTGTGGAGCGGATATCTGCCCTTAAAGACGGTATTTGTTTCTTTTGTAGAAAAATCCTCCATCACATAAGCAGTTACATCATAGTTCTCTATTTTAACTTTGGACTCATCTATATACTGGACTTTTCTTACATTCTTCATGTTTTTAATGTTATCCACAAGCTTTGGTTGTTCCGCATCCGAATTCAAAATAGCCACCGCATTTGAAAGTTCGATTCCGGGAGTCTTTGCAAATGCCTGTGTATCAATGACGGTGTTATAAAACATCACAGCACCAAATGTACTGGCAAAAGATACAGCAGCAAGGATAACTCCAATCATGAAGCTGTGCTTCCTGCTTTGCAGCATGGATTTAAACCCGAGAACAACCGGCAGACTGCCTATTGACTTATGAAGCGGCAAATAATTTTTCCTGAAGTTATGGGTTGTGATTCCGCCTCTTAAGGCTACAATCGGATTAAGCTTACGAATTCGTCCCGAAGAAATGAAAGAGACAATGATAACAACGAATAAAATTGCACTTAGAATAATACTGCTGATTGCTCCATCGAAGCCTTGCACCCACATGAGCCCGGATTGATGTGCAAAAATATCAGAAAGTACTGGCGTTGTTAAATAGGATAACGATATGCCTGCTATACTGCCAACCAAGGCAATAAGCATGTACTGCATTACAATTGACAATATAATTTGTCTGCTGGTATACCCGATCGCCCTTAGAGACCCGATTTTGCTCATATCTTCCTCTATGCTGTTCCCAATTCTGAACCGGACCACAATAAGGCATACGATTGCGATAATAAAAGCGAAAGCCATCGCCATTACCGACACCATACTTGACATAAAAGTACGGGACGTTCTCAACAGTTCTATATCCGAGCTGGACAATGTGCTGGTATCTTCTACCATAGCAAGAGTCGCCTTTTGATCCGTTTGTACTAATTCTCTTATCCCTGTTTCAACTTCATTATTTACTTTATCAAGATCAGCAAAAATAAGTGTTGCACTATATTTGTCACCCAGCTTTTGTACAACTTTTTCATAGGTTTCATGGGGCAAATAAGTTCCTAAATTTATAGTATCAAGAGAACTGAAGAAGGCATCTTCTGTAAAACCTTTTATTGTAAATGTAAGGGCTGCATCATCAAATTTCATTTCAACTTTGTCATTCAGCTTGTATCCACCGTCAATATTCAATAGATACGGCACATAAATCGACATTGAATCAGGTGGTAAATGCTCGCCAACAAATTTCCATTTAGAGAAATCACGTTCTTTATCTGCATCATTTAGAATAAAACTAATCTCGCGTGTATCATCATTATAAGGAATGGATGCCTGAGCCCATATTACTTCCTCTTTTTGCATGTTTGATACATTTTTATTATTTCTGATGTACTTATCTACCTCTCCGTTATATAAATGACTTGGCATGATATAATACACATCAGTGGTCTTAAGCTCTTTGGTGACTTTTTCAAAAAAACTGCCAAAATTCACAAACACGAGCGAGCCCGCATTTAACAGCAATCCGGCAATGAGGAACATTAGCAATAGTGAAACCGTGTGTCCTTTGGTTTTTCGTATATTCGCAAAGCTGAGCATAGCTAATTTCCGCAACGTTACCACCCCATTTCAGTGAGGAAGGCCTGGAGCTTGCCGTGCCGCTCCCTGTCGCCGCTTACGTATTTGCCTAAGTTGCAAATGCCATGAATAACACCGTCACGCATATATAAAATCCGGTTTCCTCTTCTTGCGGATTTCAAATCATGGGTAACCATGATAATGCTTTGCCCCCTGCTGTTAAGATCGGTCAGCACATCAAGTACTGCCTTACCAGACGCGGAGTTAAGGGCACCTGTGGGTTCATCGGCAAAAACAACCTTTGGCTGGTTGATTAATGCACGCACAATCGCAGCACGCTGCGCTTCTCCGCCGGACAATTGGGTAGGAAATTTACTCCAAATCGTTTCTGTTAATCCCACCTGTGCAAGCAGTTCTTTTGCCCTTGCTGTAATGGCCTTTCTGTCATTACTGACAAGCAGTCCTGCGGCAAGAATATTGTCCAATATACTCATATTATCGAGCAGGAACATTTGCTGAAACACAAATCCGCAATTTAATCTGCGGAACACCGCCAGCTTATCATTGGACAGCTTTGCGATTTCCTGATCAAAGTATGTGATGGAGCCGAGCGTCGGCTTATCCATACCTGATAAGGCATACATAAGCGTGGATTTCCCCGCGCCGGATGAACCCATGATGACAGTGAAATCCCCGGATAGTATCTCCAAATCAAGATTTTTAAGAACATGCTGCTGCATGCCTCCGCTGGAGAACGATTTGCTAAGCTTGTCGGTCGTTATAATTACTTGACTCATTATTGGGCCCCCTAATAAAAATAAGACTGTTAAAACTTACTGCATGTGGAGCAGTTAAAGTTTTATTTACAGTCTTATCTTAGCGTATAAATTCTTAACGGGTCTTTAGACAGTTCTTAACCAATTCTAAAATCTTTTTACGCGATATGTAATCTTAAGATCACCACAAAACCGCCATCCGTATTCCTGCAATTGATATCTCCGGACATTTTGTTCATCAGGTATTTTGCAATGTACAAGCCAAGCCCTGTTCCGCTTTTGCCCACCGCATTTTTGGCGCGATAGAATTTATTTAATAAAAGTGGGATTTCCTCCGGGGAGACCCCATGGCCATAGTCTTTGAACTCGATCTCCAGATATTGTCCTTTGATGCTTGCCGATACACTTATGGATGTACCCGCGTATTTATAGGAGTTGCTTATCACATTGTCAACGACCTGCAGAAGACGAAGCAGATCTACAAGCACAATGCATTCAGGGATAGACGATACAACAGCTCTGTTATAATAGTCAACATTTTGGATCAAATCCCCCAGTACTGTACTCGACTCCTCCGTTAATGTAACATTCAGCTCCTGTAACTCTTCTAATGTAGCATTGAACAAATTCGTGATCAGTGTATTGATCTGGTCAGCTTTTGAATTAATCACTTCCAGCTGATTGATGTCATCCTCAATAACCGAATTCAGAATCATAACCTCGGAGACAGCCTTAATCGAGGCGACTGGTGTTTTTATATCATGGCTAAGTGACGCTACCAGCTCCTTTTTGCTCTGATTCGCCATTCTTTCATTCTCACGCGCTTTCGCAAGTTCCTCTCTCATCAGGTCAAAGCTTTCTGCGAATGCACCGAACCCATTGCCCTTTTCCATTTCGAGCGGCATGTCCAGCTTGCCCTCTGCCACATGACGCGCAAAGGCCTGCAGTTTACGAAACGGACGAAAAATCGATCTGTCGATATATACTGCATAGATCAAACAAAATAAAGTGATAAACATGATAATCACTCCAAAAAAAACAAGCAGGTTGTTCCTGTATTTCTCCCATAGCTCGCTTGTATTATTAAAAATAATTACTTTCCCCAAAACCGTGCCATTTCGCGTAATATCCACAATCGTATCCCGGTTATGAATTGCAGAGTCAATATCCTCACTTAATCCACGCCTTGTGGCCCCAACCAGATCGCCGCGGCTATCCAGTACAGTATATTCCAGTCCGTATTGCCGGCTTGGTAATTCTGACTGCTCCTGACTACCCCAATGTTCAGCAAGCGATTGTGTAATATCATTCACAGCAACAACATCGATTCCTGCTTCATTTAAGCTGCGAAAAATAAAAAGAATGACACCAATGCCCATGAATAGAATGGCTACAGCCAAAAACGTTACCTTTTTGATGCTCATCTCCCACCCCTAGTCGGCTTCAAATGCATAGCCGGTCCCCCATATCGTCTTGATGTAATGCGGCTCATTAGGGTTCTTTTCAATTTTTTCACGCAGTTTGCGAATGTGGACATTTAAAGTTCCGTCACTCGTAATCGCATCGTTCCAAACGTTTGAGAACAATTCTTCTTTAGTAAGCGGGCGATTTTTGTTTTGGATTAAATAGGCTAGCAGCTTATATTCCATGGCCTTTAATTTAATTTCGCAACCATCATTCATAAGCTTTTCCGTGATTAGATCCATTGTAAAACTCCCAAAGCTTAAAACATCAACATCGCCCCTGTACCTTTTTAATACCGTTTTTACCTTGGCCAAAATAATACTGAGTGCATACGGTTTTTGGATATAGTCGTCACCACCGATATTCAGTGCAAGCAGCACATCGTCATCACTTGTTCGTGCACTTATAAACAATATCGGGATATTGGTAGTACTTCTCAGTTTTTTACATATTTCAAATCCGGATGATTGTTGCCCTAAATTAATATCCAGCAGGATCAAATCAGCTTTATTTTGCGTAAAAAACTCAAAGCATGCCTGTTCATCAGCTACCCAGAAGGTTTTCACGCCAAGCATATTAAAGTATTTGCAGGTGCTTTTTGATAGCGCTTCTTCATCATCAACGATTAAACAGTCATACTTTAACATCCTTTTTCCTCCCGCAAATAAACTCGAATAACAGAAGCTATTATAGCATATTGAAAATAGGGTCAAAATTAAAAACGCTTTGGGGAGGTGGTCCCCAAGCGTCTTCTGGCCCGCGAATAAAAGAGCAAAAAAACAGCCCGGCGATTGCTCTCCGGACTGCTGAATGGTTGTTACCCCTCGATTTCTGTCTATAGCTACTTCTCTTGCTTTAGATCAGAGTGAACTCTTGCTCTACTGCTTTCTCTACCGTGTAGTACTCTTCCCCAAGAGCCTCTGCGACGGCCTGGCAGGTGATTTTGCCATTGGCTACATTGACGCCGCTCTTCAAGCCTGCATTGTCTTCAATCGCCTTGAACACACCTTTATTAGCAATTTGCAGCGCATAAGGAACCGTAACATTGGTTAAAGCCATGGTCGAAGTTTTGGCTACAGCGCCCGGCATATTGGCTACCGAGTAGTGTAGTACGCCGTATTTCTCAAATACCGGGTTATCATGAGTAGTTACCCTGTCAATCGTTTCTACGATCCCGCCCTGGTCAATCGCTACGTCTACAATGACAGAGCCGGGCTTCATCGCCTTGACCATTTCTTCAGTAACCAGCTTCGGCGCTTTCGCACCCGGGATCAGCACTGCACCTACCAGCAGGTCCGCTTCGGCTACAGCCTTGGCAATGTTGTAAGGATTAGAGATCAGCGTATGAATCTGTGCGCCAAAAATGTCATCCAGCTGGCGCAGTCTGTCTGCGCTGAGGTCAACTATCGTCACTTCGGCGCCGAGGCCGATGGCCATCTTGGCTGCGTTGGTACCCACTACACCCCCGCCGATAATACTGACCTTGCCTCTGCTGACACCGGGAACCCCGGAGAGCAGAATGCCTTGTCCGCCGTAGTTCTTCTGCAGGAACTGTGCGCCGAGCTGCACGGACATCCGCCCGGCTACCTCACTCATCGGCGTCAGCAGCGGCAATGTGCGTCCGTCGACAACCGTTTCGTATCCGATAGCGAACACGCCTTTGTCCTTCAGGGCGGTAGCCAGAGCTGGCTCTGGAGCCAGGTGCAAGTAGGTGAAGAGGATGAGTCCAGGACGGAAGTAGCCATATTCGCTTTCCAGCGGCTCTTTAACCTTCATGACCATTTCCGCAGCCGCCCATACCGCAGCAGCTTCAGCGATCAGTTCAGCACCGGCTGCGGCATACTCTTCATTCGGGAATCCGCTGCCTAATCCGGCTCCGGCCTCCACCAGCACTTGATGCCCGTCACCTACCAGACTTACGACTCCTGCAGGGGTAATAGCGACACGATTTTCGTTATTTTTAATTTCCTTAGGCACTCCAATAATCATTGTTCATCGCTCCCGTCTGTTGTGATTCCTCTTATGTAAAGAATGATAACATAGTAATTCTTTTTGCAATTTGAGTAAAAAGAAAAACATTATCTGCCATGATTGTGTTTTAACACAATGCAGGGGGTAAAAACCCTATACCTGAACACCGTAACCATTGGTATAACTGACAAAACCATCATCAAACAGACAACAAAAGACACCGTCGCCGGTGTCTTTTGGAACTGAACTAAATATAGCAGGTAAGAAACCAGGTGCCGCTATTCACATAAGGTTTCCATTCCGTCTTCATATCCGCGTCATGTTTCATCACATTCATTACTTAGCCAATACAGAAAGCACCGTTTCCAGTACGACATTTACACCTTGCTCGCACTCCTCATAGGAGGTGAGTTCTTCCTCACAGTGACTTTTTCCGTTTACGCTCGGCACAAAGATCATGGCTGACGGAAGGAAACCGGCCACGAATTGGGCATCATGCCCTGCACCACTGGCCATTTTTTTGCTGGAGTAGCCTAGGGTCGATGCCGCCTGCTCCACCAAAGCGCAGATTTCAGGGTCGAACCACACGGTATCACGGCCCCACAGCTTGGTCTTCGAGACCGTACAACCCAGCAGCACTTCAGGCAGGCCGTCAATGATATCCTCTACCGTGCGGACAATGTCCATGTCCTTGTGTCTGGCTTCAACGGTGAAGATCACCTGGTTCGGGATCACCGTATGGATATTAGGCAGCACATTCATCCGGCCCATGGTGAAGACCAACCCGGAATCGAGCACCCCCAGCTTACGGCGCAGCTCGGTAATCAGGTCGGTGGCAGCGAACAGCGCATCCTTGCGCATATCCATCGGTGTGGTCCCAGCATGGTCGGATTCGCCCGTCACTTCAATCTCATAACAGGCCATACCGACGACGCAGTCAACCAGGCCGATGGTGAGGTTTTCTTTTTCCAGCACGGGTCCTTGTTCGATATGCAGCTCCAGATAGGCAGTTGCTTCCTTGATCCGGTTCGCAGCATCCCCCGCATATCCGCTCGCTTCCAGCGCTTCCGCAAAGGTCGTCCCTTCCGGGTCCTTCTTCTTCAGCATCTCTGCCTTATCGAACTTGCCGGAGAGCACGCCGGAAGTCATCATGGAAGGCTCGAAGCGCGCACCCTCCTCATTGGTGAAATTCATTACCGTCACTGGAAGGCGCGGCTTGATCCCATGGTCCACCAAGGTGCGCACCACTTCCAGACCGGCGATGACCCCAAGCACGCCATCGAAGCGTCCGCCTTTCTTGACCGTATCCAGATGGGAGCCGATCACTACAGGCGGGCCTGCTTCCGTCCCTTCAAGCGTCGCGTACATCGTTCCCATATCATCTACTTTGACCGTCATCCCCAGTTCTTCACAACACGCAGCGAAGTAATTCCGCACCTTCACATCCTGCTCCGACAGCGACAGCCGGGTCACTCCATTATTCTCCGTACGCCCATAATCGGCAAAGGCCTCAATCGTATTCTTCAATCTCTCACCGTTCACGAATATTTGCTTCAGCTGCATGGCCCTATCCCTCCGCTTCGAACGCTTAGTTATATAAAACGAGCTTAAGATGTTCGATCGGTGTTATTCGTCACTACGGTGAATGTTTGGACTTCCAGCCGCTGTTGTCTACAGATTTCTTGATTTATACCGCTATTAGCGGTGGAAATCCGTAGACAAAGGCGGACGCTACCGCTCCTCCAGTTCCAAACTTCCCCTCCGTAACTTTCACCTTGTCGTTTTTATAAGGCCGTTTTATACAGAATCTTTGCTTTCTATATATGTTATACCATTCCGCCTGATTGTCATTTTACACACTGTAATAATTATTTTTTGGAATTGTTCACGATGTGTTACATCGGTTCAGCAGAAGTTTGATAGAATATGAACAGCAGTCAGCAGCAGACAGGGCTGGCCAACCATTGTGAAAGGGGCGTAATCATTTGAACACCATTTTGCGCAGCAGCTCAGCACAGGCTGAGATCAGTACCCTGGGGGCGGAGCTTGTCAGCTTCACCCGAAAGGATACAGGCACTGAATATATCTGGAGTGGAGATGCCGCCTATTGGACAGGCCGTTCTCCGGTCCTGTTCCCTATCATCGGCGCCGTCCGCAGCGGAGAGATCAAGGTACAAGGACAGGTGTACAAGCTTGCCAATCACGGCTTCGCCAGACGCAGCGAGTTCACAGTTGTTGAAGCAAGTGAGTCCCGCGCGGTATTCCGGCTCACCAGCAGCGAGCATACCCTAGCCAGCTATCCGTTCCAATTCAACCTGTATATTACATACACGCTGAATGAAAACACGCTTAAGCTGGACTACCGGGTAGAAAACATTGATCAGCAGGATATCTTCTTCCAGCTTGGCACCCACCCTGCTTTCAATTGCCCGCTGGATGAGAATGGAAGCTTCAGCGACTATGTACTTGAGTTCTCCGAGACCGAGACGCTGGAGCGGGAATTTCTGAATAGTGCGGGCCTGCGGATCAGCGGCCAATCGGAGCCAGTGCTGAAGGGCGGGCGCATCCTTCCATTAACCCATGAGATGTTCAAGGACGACGCGCTGGTCTTCCAGAATGTAGCCTCCCGGCAGATCACGCTGAAGAGCAAGCTTACCGCAAAAAGCGTGGCCGTCTCCTTCGAAGGCTTCCCGGATCTCGGCATCTGGCAGAAGCTGAATGCACCTTTTCTCTGCATTGAACCTTGGCATGGATTTGCGGACAGGGATACGTTCGACGGCGAACTGCAGGACAAAGAAGGCGTAATCGCCCTGGAACCAGGAGCAACTTTCGCCAGCTCATTAACGATCGAAATCAATTAAAAAAGCCAAAAAAAGGCCGTAGGTCACCTTTCAGGTGCTACGGCCTTTTTCTGTTGATATGATTTTATTGACTAAGCGTTTCTCCGCCTTCATTATGCCTCGCGTCTGGTCCATTTCCGCTAATTACTCTGACAAAAATATTCAGCACCACCACATGAAATCAGGGCATTTTTTTGCCCTTCATTCCCTGCTCCGTGATATTCAATAAGTAAACTAAAGTAGTATATACAACCTTTCTCTGCCAATAGTAAGCTTAAGTTAGCTTATAATCCCAAGTTATATTATCAAACATAGAATGGGAGAATTGGATAAGGGAGTGGAGTATATGCAAGGATTGTCAGTGGTTATCTGCACGAGGAATCGGGTACAGGACCTGACACGGTGCATTCATTCTATAACTAATCAGGACATAGGCCGGACCTGCCCCATAGAGGTTATCGTTATAGATGACGGTGCCATACCTGAAAAAGTCCTGGGCGAATTCGAAACGTTACTTACCGCGTGCGGTTATCCCTTTATCTATCACAGCAAGACGGACCGGGGGCTATGGCTGTCCCGGATCAAGGCAGTGGAGCTGTCCACTATGGATAAAATCCTGTTCCTTGATGATGACGTCGAAATCCCCGCTCATTACTTGTCCACGCTGAACCAAACCTACCTCGACTATCCCAACTGCGCAGGGGTTGGCGGCATTGCCATCGGGATGCACAACAGCTTCCTTGGCACGATCCGTTGCCTGCTGTCTTTTCAGCAATCTTTATCAAGCGGCAAGCTCTCCCTAAGCGGCCAGGCAGGCTCCATGTACAATTGGCATAAGGCGAGGAAGATCTTCAAGACCGAATTCCAGCACGGCTGCAACATGTCGTTCAAGAAGGAGGCCATCAAGGATCTGGGACCTGTGCCCTGGCTCAAAAGCTACAGCGTCGGTGAGGACATTCTCATGTCACGCATCGCCCGCAAATCCGGCCCCCTATATATCAATCCCGAACTGAAGCTCCTGCATCATGAGTCACCAGCCTCCAGAGATAACCTCGAAGATGTGGCCTATACCCGGGTACTGAACCATGTATATCTGCTGAAGGATAAGAAATCAGGTCCTGTCGGATATCTCGCTCTCGTCTGGACCACGCTCTACCTCATTCTCCGGGAGCAACCTAAGAAGAATGTCGCCGCCATTAACGGCTACAAAAAAGGGCTGAAGGAAATCTTCTCCAGGCAGACCGCGAGGTAAAATCACTGCTTCAGGAAGGGAGTGGCCGCATGAGCCTAAGCATTGTAGTTCCCATGTACAATTTAGAACATTATGTTGAGCCCCTGCTGAACTCACTCCTGGATCAGAGCGAGAAGCGGTTCGAACTGATTTTGGTGGATGACGGCTCCAAGGACCGTACGGCTCAGGTTGCCCAGGAGATGCTCGCAAGCCGTCCCATTCTGCAGGCTAAGCTGATCCGCACGCCTAATGGCGGGGTCAGTGCCGCCAGAAATACAGGGCTGGCCGCAGCAAGCGGAGACTATGTGCTGTTCCTGGACGGCGATGATTATGCGGACAGCAGTCTGGTACAGCGTGTAGAGTCCTGCACGACGGACGGGAAGACGGATATTCTCTGCTGGGGCTATAACCTGGTCCGCGAGGACAGGTCAACGATCGTGAGCTTCACTTCAGACGCTGGGGACACTACGGGAAGCGAAGCGCTGAAGAATATTTTTGTGCATAAATCCTTGAGAATCTGGACCGGCAGCATCGCCTTCAAACGCAGCTTTCTGCTGGAGAACGGCATCTCGTATACCGAGCGCTGTGTGAACGGAGAGGATCAGGAGTTCATCTATAAAGCGTTGTCCAGGGCCTCACGGGTCATCTCGATCCCCGACGTGCTGTCCTATTATCTGCAGCGGACATCTTCGATCACGGGGACGTATAATGTGAACAAATTCGATGTGGTCGCCGCCTTCAAACGGGTGGATGAATATTTCAGCGATCATCCTTTTAGTGAGGTCCACACGATATCCGGCCTCTTGCTGAACCGCGAGATGACCGAGAATTACTTTTACAATCTCAAGACCTGCCTGAACGGCACAAGCGGCATCAGCACCCGCAAGCTGCTTCATGATATTGACCTCGCCTACCCCGGCGTGAATCAGGAGATGCTTGCGATCATGCGCAAATATCAGGGGGATGACCGTAAGCTAGCTTTTCAAATCAAGGTCTTCTTAATTTCCCCGTCCCTGTACGGGCGGTTGGTTCATCTGGACCGCAGCTGGCTGCAGTTCAAACAGAAGCTCAAAGCCGTGATTAGCAGAAAGGACATTAAGATATGAAGAAGAAAATGATGATCTACGCATACACGGAATTCAATCTCGGCGATGATCTGTTTATCAAGGTGCTGTGCGAACGCTATCCCGACACCCAGTTCATGCTTATTGCCCCGCGGCTGTACAAAGTGGTGTTCAAGGATCTGAACAATCTCAAGGTCTATGCATCGGACTCTGTCCTGTTTCGGGGAATCAACTACTTCTTCCGCAAGCTGAAGCTGCATCCCAACTTCATGCAGAAGATGCTGGTGGATCAGGGGGACGGCACAGTCCATATCGGCGGGTCTATTTTCATGCAGGGCGAACACTGGACCGAATACGTGGCGAATAACGAGAGCCTCCGCAATAAAAACAAACCGTATTATCTGATGGGCGCCAACTTTGGTCCTTTTACCGATAACGCCTATTATGCGGAGCACCGGCGGATCTTCCAGGAATATGCCGACGTCTCATTCAGAGAACAGTACTCCTATGATTTGTTCAAGGATTTGGGCAATGTCAGAATGGCACCGGATATTATTTTTCAGCTCCAGTATGATCAGGCTGCAGGAAAAGCCCCGGAAGGGCGGTATATCGCCATTTCGGTGATTAAGCCTTCCTCCAAAGCCCTGAGCGGTTTTGACAACCTCTATTATGAAAAAATGAAAGATGTTGCAATCCATTTCATTCAGCAGGGCTATGCCGTGCATTTTCTGTCGTTCTGCCAGCATGAAGGCGACCAGGAAGCGATCGGACAGATTTTGGGCCTCATTCCCGCAGAACTGCAGCGTGAGACACAGGTTCACTTTTACAAAACAGATATGGATGAGATTCTCGCGGCGCTGGCGGGTGCCCGCTTCATCGTTGCTTCCCGCTTCCACGCGATGATTCTCGGCTGGGTATTCGGCAAACCGGTGTATCCAATAGCGTACAGCGGCAAAATGATCAATGTCATGAATGACGCTCATTTCGGCGGGCTGTACACGGATTTCGCGCATCTGGCCGAGGTGACTCCGCAGCAGGTATTCGAGAGCATGGCTGTGAACAGTCTGAATGTGACGCTCCAGGCGAACCAGGCAGAGAAGCATTTCGAGCAGCTCGACGCTTACCTCTCACCGGCACCGCTTGTGGAAGGGAGAAGAAGTTATGAAAGCTAAACGCAGCATGCTGAACCTCGGCTTCGGGCTCACGAGCCAGGTCATCACCATTATTCTCGGCTTCTTCATCCCCCGGCTGATCATGGTCAATTATGGATCGGAAGCCAACGGTCTGATCGCGTCCATCGTGCAGATCATCAGCTATTTCGCCCTGCTCGAAGCCGGTGTCGGCGCAGCTTCGCTGCAGGCGCTATATAAGCCCGTTGCCAAAAATGACTACAACTATATTAATTCCATTCTCGCCGCCACCTCCAGCTACTACAAAAAAACCGGGATTTATTATTTCATCTCGGTCGTGCTGCTGGCGGTCATCTACCCGCTGGTGATCCATTCGGAGATCAGCAAGCTGAGCATTATGGCGATTATCCTGTTCTCGGGACTGGGCGGAGCAATCAATTATTACTACCAGGGGAAATTCAGAGTTCTGCTGATCGCCGAGGGCAAAAGCTATATTGAAACCTCCATCGTCACGATTGCGAACATTCTGAACAATGTAGTGCGGATCATCCTGCTGCTGCAGGGTGTGGATATTATCGCCGTACAGGCGTCTTTCTTCGCGCTGACCGTTCTGCAGATGATTGCCTTCTATATCTATTCCAAGCGTTATTACAAGTGGATTGATCTTGGACAGAAGCCGGACTTTGAAGCCATCGGGCAGAAAAATTCAGTGATGGTGCATGAGATTTCCTATATGATCTTCCGCAACACCGATGTGCTGATCCTGACGATTTTCACTAACCTGAAGGTGGTCAGCATCTACGTCATGTACAATATGATCTTCACGATTGTCGACAACATCGTCCAGACCGTCAACGGAAGTGTGAAGTCGGCGCTGGGACAGAGCTATCATGAGGGCAAAGAGGCTTTTGTCAAATTCTATGATGCGTATGAGGTCTACTTCATGGGCCTGATCTTCTCGATCCTGACCGTCGTATATATTCTCATTCTGCCGTTCATGCGGCTCTATACGGCTGGTGTCAACGATGTGAACTATATCAACTTCTGGCTGCCGGTCCTGTTCGTGGTGATCAAGCTGTTGACCAATGCCCGCACCTCATCCAACAATCTGATCACAATCGCCGGACATTTCCGCAACACCCAGTTCCGTTCGATTATGGAGTCGGCCATCAACCTGGGCGCTTCGATCATCTGCGTCCTGTTCTTCGGGATCTACGGTGTGCTGATGGGAACCATCGCCGCACTGCTGTACCGTTCTATCGATATCGTAGTGTACGCCAACCGGGTACTTCTGGAGCGCAGCCCTTGGGTCACCTTCCGCAGATGGCTGATCAATGTCGGCGTGTTCGTGGCTATTGTCTTCATCACCACCAAGCTCGACCTCAGCATGACCTCCTATACCAGCGTAATCCTATGGGGTGTAGTACTCGGTCTGGTCATCCTGCCCATCTACTACATCGCCGGTTCCCTGATGGAACGCGAGGTGTTCCTCTACGCCTGGGGCTACGCCAGACGTTTCAGAACCAAGATCAAGCTGAAGCGCAGCAAGGTCACGGCCAGCCAGACGTAAGGCGGCAGCTCTTCAGCTGTGTTGACGGAAATACTGCGCGGGCTGCATTGCGTGGCATTCAGGCGGCGTAAGAGTGGCACCGGGGCTGCATTGCGTGGATTCAGGCGGCGTAAGAGCGGCACCGGGGCTGCATTCCCCTACAGAGCTCACTCGCTATCCCGGCATTGAACCGGCACCGTCCCGACCCTGCGCTAAGTGGAAAAAAGTAACCTAATTCGTTCGATTTGGCTTGTTTTGAGCATTTAAGTGGAAAAAGTAAACCTAATCCTCCTCATTCGGCCGAATTTCGCTTATTTACGCTGATTTAAGTCTACTTTTTCCCACTACCGCTACCGGAAACTTTCGCCCGATGGAAATAAGTGTAGAAATTCCCACTAAATATATACGGGGCTGACGGATGGCTCACCTGAATTAGCGTTTGTCCACGGCATAGCTGCCTGAAGCAGCAATTTTGGGGGGCCTAGCTCCACAAAACGAAGCAGAGGCTAACAAACTTTTGAAGATAGGCTTCCGAGGCCGTTTTTTTCGCAACTGAATCGGGGGAAATTATTCAAAAAACTTTTGAGGAGGTCCAACTATGGCTCACAGCGAGGAATTGCACCAGGCCGGATACCGCCTGCTAAACCAGCTCAACGAAGCTAGACAGCATCTGCCTGCCGGGGCGCTGTCCAGCGAAGAGCTTATACGAAGATGCAGAGACAGCATTGGCAACGAAGCCGACGCAGGCATACGGGGGAACCTTGAGAATCTGGTCGGGGTGATCGAGGCCTATCTGTCGCAGCGCGCCTCAGCGGATGCGCTGGATTTCTACTTGTCCCAGCAATTCAACATTCAAGCCGTGAATATCCTGGAATGGATGAAAGGTCTCGCCGGGTTAAGAGCAGACGGCGGAGAGCAGGAGATCCTTTTTCCTTCATCTGCTGACCCCTACAACCTTCCCAAAGTCAGTGTAATTATTACTACTTATAATAGAAAAGACTTCCTGGACCAGGCCATTCAGAGCATCCTGCGTCAGGATTACCCGCATAAGGAGATTACGGTGATTGACGACTGCTCCAGCGACGGTACGACAGAACTCATGGGCCGGAATTATGGCGATGATCCGCGTGTAATCTTCATGCAGAATGAGACCAATCAAGGCCCGGGGAATAACCGGCGCAAAGCGCTTGCCGCTCATGGTGACGGTGAGTATATTCTGTTCCTGGATGACGACGACTATCTAATTGACCGGAGCTATTTCAGCCGCGCTGTCCATTTTCATCAGGAGCAACCGGAGATTGCTTTTGTGGCTGCAAATGTGTTCCTGGAGTATTCCAAGACCGAACAGCTGAAGCCTTCCAGCTTGCAGCTAAACCGGATTACCCCGAAGGAAGCCTACTTCAAGAATTTCGAACAAAAGGGGTACCCCAAACCAGCCTCAACCCTGACAGCGGTCTTCAAGAGGGAAACGCTGATGAAAATGGATATTCTGAACATGAACATGGTCAACGACGCTTCGATATACCTGCGTGCCCTGCTGATCGGGGATGCCGGGTTTATCGACACCCTTGCCGGAGTGTACCGGATTCATGGCAACAATATTACTTTTAACCTCAGCCAGTCCTTTCTGATCGAGAATTTGGAGGAAAAACGGCTGATCCGCAATATGGCCATCGAACGCTACGGCTACAGCAAGACGGAAATGAACGAATGGTTCAACCATAATGTGTATGACACCATCTCGTATTACCTGATGAATTCCGCCAAAAGCCACACCGATTTCAAGTCAATGTACAGCTGGGCCAGCGAACATTGTCCCAAGGCCTACAGCCAATTAAAGCGCCAGTTCCGCACCAAGCTGATGAAAAAGCAGCTGCTGCGCGTGTCGTTTGTCCGGGCTTTGCTGAACCGGTAGACTTTCCTGCGATGATGATAAAAAAGGATGATAGTGTGCATGGGCACAGACTACCATCCTTTTGGGGTGGGGCAGCCCTGATCAGTGTGATCCTTAAGCCTCCGCCAGCAACCGATCCAGCATCCCGAATGCCGCTTCCAGGTTCGCCTTGGGAATGCCGCTGTACAAATCTCCAATGCTCAATTCATAAAAACACGACGACTCGTCGCTCTCCCTCAAACGCGGAGTAAACCCCACACCAGTTGCTTCGCTGACCCGGGTCAGAATCAGCTCTACCTTCACCTTGGACAGGGCAAAATGCACATGGAACATGTTCGACACCGGTACTTCCGGCAGAGTACTTACGTTATGACAGCCGTTGAACAGAGCCGCAAGCTCCTTGGCCTCCGCATAATATTGAGCCATCTTGTCCACTCTCTGCCGGTAATAATGCCGGGAGGAGATAATGTATGGATACAGGCTGATCAGATCGCCGCCATGCCGCCGTTTCCAAATTTTCGATTCTTCGGTAAAGTCCGCACTTCCTGCAAGAATGGCCCCGGCAATTCCGCCAATGCCTTTATAAAAGGAGATATATACGCTGTCGAACAGGCTGCTGACTTCAGCGGCAGTTTTGCCGTAATACGGCAGCACCTCAAACAAACGCGCGCCGTCCAGATGCAGCATAATCCCCTGCTCACGGCAATAGACGGATATTGCTTCAAGCTCTGCATACTCCGGAAGCTGTCCGCCAATCTCGCGCTGCGGCAGTTCCAGCAGGAGGCAGGCTACTCCCTGACCCATGTTCATCACATCTTCAAGTGTAATCAGGCGGTCCTTGTCAGCGAGCAGCAGCGGCTCCAGATGATGCAGCTCTTTTAGCCCATCCTGCTCATGTATCTCCAAGTGGCAGAGCGGGTGGTACGCTACAGACCTGCTGCCCTTACGGTCGCTCCAGATCCGAAGTGCAATCTGCTGTGCCATCGTACCGCTCGGGAAAAATACAGCCGCTTCCTTACCCAGCACCCCTGCCATTTCCGCCTGAAACCCCTCAATCAGCCCACCTGTACCGTACATGTCACTGACCACACTATCCTCTACCCCGGCAAAAGCTTCCTTCAGCACCCGGACCTCCCGTTTGCCGTGGCCTGCCAGCTGTAATGGAGCCGCATTAAAAGCTTCCAATAAGGTTTGGCTGTTATCGCTCATGGTTTTGCTAATATCCATACTCATAACTCCCTCTCCGCCTGCTTGGGTCTAGCCCATCCGACAAAATTATACCATTTCCCGCCGGAAACCCCCTTTTTTTCAAAAGTTCACGGTTTGTTCCCCGCTGTTCAGGTGAAATTACTGCATCGCTGTGCTACAATATTGGAATTGCAAAGGCAATCGCTTAGGGAGGTTTATTACAACACCATGCTCATTATTGGTATCGCCGGCGGGACCGGCTCCGGCAAAACGACGGTAGCACGCTCCGTCATTGACCGTTTGGGAACAGACAAAGTGACGTTCATATCTCAGGATAACTACTATAAAGACCATTCTTACCTCAGCTTCGAGGAACGCGGTGCGATCAATTATGATCACCCGCTTGCTTTTGATACCGAGCTGCTGATTGAGCATTTGGAATGCCTCCAATCCGGACAGGCTGCTTATGCCCCGGTGTATGATTTTACGATTCACGCCCGCTCTACCGACAAGACCGTTGAACTGCTGCCGAACAACATCGTTATCGTAGAGGGTCTGCATGTGCTCTCCGATGAGAAGCTCCGCGGGCAGCTGAATATTAAGGTTTTTGTCGATACCGACCCGGATGTGCGCATCCTCCGCCGTGTGCTGCGGGATATCGAAGAACGCGGACGGACAATCCGTTCCATTCATTCCCAGTATCTGACCACGGTCAAACCGATGCATGAAGCCTTTATCGAGCCGTCCAAGAAATACGCCGACCTGATCATCCCCGAAGGCGGGCAGAATGAAGTAGGCATCCAGCTGCTGTCCGTACTTACAGAGAAGTATCTGTCAGGCGACCATCAGTGGACCATGAAGTAAAAGTTGAAGATTGTACAGGCCGCCGGGAGCTCCCGGCGGCCTTTTTGTGTAGAACGAGATTTCACCTTACATTGGTTACGGACAGCCCTGCTTTTTCCATATTGAACCGGGTGCAGAATTTCTTATTGGTTATTCAGCTTGCTGATTGTTATTTTTTACAGATTGATCATGAGGTACTCTGACGGTTACGGAAGAAGTCTCTTTATTCCCTGCCTTGTCGGTTATTGTATACGTAATTGTGTAGATACGGCCCACTGCCTTATCCTTCCCTTTTTCGGCGCGTAAACTAAAGGATGTAGCTGCTGTTCCTACACTGGCTTGAATATCACCTTGACCACTGTCCGGTTCATTGATCGTAATGGAGGTTAATATTACCGATTCAACCCCTGATGTAGCATCACTCGGGTTCAATGCAGCGTGAATCGTCACCATTTTATGATTGGCCGGCCATAGGGTTGTTGTATCCAATTGGACGGTTAGCGCTGGTGCCGTTTTGTCTATCTTCAATTCGAGGGTTTTGATGGGTTCTACATTGCCTGCCTGATCCGTGCTGCGATAGCCTACGGTATAAATTCCTTCATCAAAGGCGGGAATAGATCCGGTATACGGGGTCCATTCCCCGTTATTGATCTGGTACTCCGTTTTCGCTACACCGGATACATTGTCGCTTGCAGCTAAACTTACATTAACCTCCGATGTATACCATCCGGATTCTGCAGGGCTCGCGGAGCCCAAGCTAGCCGTGGTGACCGGCGCAGTATGATCCAGCTTAAACGTCCGGGTCTTTGGATATTCGGCTCCTCCGGCCGCATCCGTTGAATAATAGGCTAAGGAATATTGCCCATCCTCATGAAATGTAACCGGACCGGTGTAGTTGCTCCACGTCGTTCCGTTATCAACGCTGTACACTGCGCCGGTTACAGTTCCTCCTGCTTCAGCGGCAGTAAGAGTCAACGATACCGGGCTAATATACCAGCCCTGCTCCCCATCCGGTAATGCCGGCGAGAATGAAGCCGTCGTGACCGGTGTTTTCTTTTCCACAGCCAGCCACGCCAGTACAGGATCACTGCCGCTGACCTTACTTACGCTGATTTGTATATTCTGGGCTTTATCCAGCGTAAATTCTATCTTCTCCTGATCGGCCAGGGTTGATTTGTTGATGGTAAAACTCTTAGAAGCAAGTACGCTGCCGTTGGCATCCTTGGCTGAGAAGGTCATGCCGCGGGTGGCTCCCCACCATTCCTTATAGCCGGAAATCAATGTGTAGGTTCCAGGGTCCAAATGAACGGTGTAATTGATGCTCTTATTGGAATAGGCCCACCAGCCGCTCTCATAAATGCTGCTGGTACTGGTGTGATACCCAATGTCAGTACCGATTTTACCAGTGTAGCCCCATTGTCCGTTGTATGCCTGATCAGACACTGCGTTTACCAGCTGTCCGCCCAGTTTAGCCTTAGCCGCGTTATAAAAAGCGGAATTGCCCTGGGAACCCCCGCTGATGAAGTAGGTTAAACCTGCATTTACCACATCGACCGTGGCACTCACCTGATATCCGGGCAATGTGCCCGTAATCTTCACAGATGTATAAGGACTAAAGGTCACACCAGCCGTATTCCAGATGACCGGCACCGTAACCGTATTCCCTGCAGCATTCACCGCCTGAAGTGTTGCCGGAAGGCCAGAGGCCCCTTCCCCCGTGGTCACCGCATATTCCGTAGGACTACTCACGGAGACAATGATGTTCGGGTCGATGATATTGAAGTCTTGGGTCATCACACCGCTTGATTCCATGCCCTCTGCGTAGGCGACCGCCTTGAGAATCGTGTGGCCCAGCGTCAAAGTGACCGGAGTGGTATAGAGCGTACTGTGATTTGTAGGTTCTGTACCATCAGTCGTGTAATAGATCTTGGCTCCGTCGGCCTTACTAGAAAGTGTTAGGGTCTGATCTGAAGTGTACCTGCCGCCCTCTTCACTTGCTGCCGGCAGCGGGGCAATCGGCCTCGTGAGGTTGCTCGCATACACCTGGACCTCAAGCATGCCGTTCTCCCAACTGGCTGTGGAATTGCCATTGTGTGCATTAATGACGGAGGTGACATAGAGCCGCACATACCGGTATTTCCCCCCCAGTGTATTGCTTTTGAAGCCCGTCATTTTATTTTGGGTCTCATCCGCCAGGACTATCCAGTTCTTGTTGTCATTGCTGCCTTGTACCGTATAGTCGTAATAGGCTTCGGAACCATTGAATTGCTTGAAGCTGATATCCACGCGGGAAAGATCGAATATCTCCTGCAAATCAATCGTTACTGCGTACGGGACCTTATTTTGCTGATAGTATAGTGTACCTGCCGACCATGTATCTGCCTCATCGTAGGAACCATCGTTAATGTACTTCAGTAATTTGCCGGAAACGACATTGTCTTCACCTTCTACCGGTTTGCCTTGCGAAACATTGGATACATCCGGGAAGTGAAATGCTCCGGTCACAGGGTCGAGGGACCACCCCGGTGTATAGCTCATGGTCATGGTGTGTGTGGTACTGTCGATGTTCAAGGGCAGCCACACATAAGCGGAAGTGCCTAGAGCTTCGGGATTCCAGCGGTCGCCCATGTATACATATTGCCTGCTGCCATCTGCCGCAGCAATCTCCATAATGTTGGTGGGCTGGCTGTAGAAGATGGTGTTGTTGCCCACGGGCTGGAGAGCCGACCATCCGCTTGGATTACGGATATCGGTGGTGAAGGAATACATGGCCTGATTCGGATACCAGCCTGACTGACTGGAGGTAATGATATAGTAGACGCCATTAGCCTTGATCATGGCAGGCGCTTCCCTTCTGCCGCCGCTAAACAGCAGATAGGAGTTTTGCCAGCCAACATTCGTGCTGTTCTCCGTAAGCTTGTACACGCGCATGTTCTGCCAATCCTGAGTGCTGATCAGGTAAGCTTCGCCGGTGCCGGGATCCTGGTAGACGGTGAAGTCGCGGGAGCCATAACCCCATTTGCCGTCCGTTCCCGTATAGGACTCGTCTTTTTCATTAGGGTCCCCTACATAGCCCACACCCGGACGGAAATTATGAAGTACGGTGTAATGTCCGTCCACTGAACCTGCGGAAGCAATCAGAATATGGGAATTCCCATAGCTGGTCCCGTTTTCCCAGTGGGCGAACAGAACGAACTTCCCGCTGGCCTGATCATAAATCAGCTTCGGACGCTCCATATTGAACTGCTGGGTCTGGGGGCTAATGAGCCCGGGTGTTGTAGCTGTGGTATATCCAGGGTTTGTCGTATTGGACAGGATCGTAGACACAAATTCCCAGTTAAGAAGATCCTTCGATCTGTACAGATTAATGCCTGTAGTATTGTGGGAATTGCTGGATTTATTCTCTCCGACCCAATAATACCAGCCGCCCTGCTGCACGAAGCCTCCGCCGTGGGCCTGAATAGAATTTCCGGCAGTGTCATTCCACGCCGCACCAACCGGAACACTTGTATAGGGACCCGCAGGTGGTGTACCGTTGACGGTCAGTTCACTTGCCGTTCCGGAAGTGGTAGCGCTTACAGTAGCGGACATTGCAGGAATCATTCCAATAATAAGGATTAGGCCAAAGAAACCTGCCAGAATACGCTTCATTCCAATGTGTTTCTTGTTCATTTCTACAGCTCATCTCCTTTTTTCTACTGCTGTTAAAATAACAAGGCACTTCAAAATACCTCCTGCGGCTACATCCTCCTCCTCCCCGGAATTAGGTAATGACACGTGTTCTCCGTGAATTGTAAGCCCTTTCCCAGGCGTGCGTATAGTGAATTATTTAAACTTTTAGGGACATTCCATAGCTTTTGGTGAATGGTAAATACTTTTGAACAAGATTTCCAGAATTGATTCAGCGATCAAACCAGATGCTGGAATCTGAGGGCTCAAGCTAATTGTGTAAATTGCGGAGGGATAAAAACTTGACAAAAAATTGTTAACCGGTAAACTATTATTATTAACTGGTTAACAAAAACAGGGAGGTGCTCCTATCACATCTAAAAAATATCAAGAAGCTTTTAACGCAATCCAAGGTTTTATTCTGAAGAAGGAAAGAAATATTACACGAAGAACTACTGAAAACGATAAGACGAAAGAAGTACAACCCTCAACCCGGAAATGGACAATTACTCAACTCCATATTCTTTCTCTAGTAAATGAGAACCCAAATGGATGGAATAATACACTACTGTCCACCGAGCTAAACGTGTCTAAGCCTGCCGTGACAAAAGCTGTGAATGCGCTCATTGAAAATGATCTACTTCTATCCACTAAAAAGGCTGAAAATAACAAAGAAGTTTATTATGACATCACACACCCGGGAAGAGAACTAGCAGTCGAGCATGATAAGCTTCATAAAATCATTGAGGGGAAATATTATGACTTATTTCGCACCTTCTCTGAGGAAGAACTCGATGTTGTCATTCGGTTTCTTGATGGTTGGTCAAAACTCATATAACCTAGGAGTGATTTGAAATGAATAAAACAGAAGCGCTTCAATTTTTAACAGATATGTACAACGATATTGTGGTTGGTTTGAATTTAGAAAAGATCCCTGTCTATTTTAGCGAAGAATATTATCAGGTGACGGATGGGGTAAAAACGAACAAAGAGGAGTTCACGAAACATATCGCTACACTAAAAGAAATGGTAGAAAAAATTAAAGTTTCGCCTTTCTATGATACATTGTTTGATGAGGAGCTACAAACAATGACATTACGCTATACAGTAGATGTTACAAAGAAAAATGGAAATAGCGGACAAGTTGAATTAATTGCTATCTTTGAATTGGAAGGCCACAAGATTCTTCGCTGCAACGAAATATCCTGTCCGCTTAACAATGCTGACGAATTCAAAGAAATTGCTAGTGTTAGTAACTAACCGGGGTCATAACCAATAATAGATGATAAAGTGATGTAAAGGATATTCTCGAGCCCGGCCCCTTTCCGCCAATCGGCGGAGGGGCTTTTGTTTTCCGCAAGCCAAATCTCCCCTCTAGATACCCGCATCGCCCTTTTCTAAATGTCATATTACCTCACACAAATACTCATAACCCCAGCAGATCAAACCGAAAATCCAACCGAAAATTCTATTTAGCGTTATCTTTCTTCACTGGTAGCGCTTTATCTGATGAATTGGGGGTTGATTATTTCCAGCCCATCCTCTATGATAATCTCATCAGGTTATTTATAAAGTTTAAGCGATTAAACTTTATAAATTATATTTCCTTTATTAACTCCATATTACAACGTTTATTTATTATAAAAGTTAAAGCGCTTAAACTTTCAAACAAGAAAGGCTGGTGTGTTAGTGATTAAGAGTGAAAGCCGGCGGCAGACCTTCTACATGTATATGTTCATTTCCCCGTGGTTAATCGGTTTTCTGGTGTTTGCTTTGTACCCTATTCTTTCGTCGCTGTATTACAGCTTCACGGATTATGACATCATCCACCCGCCGAGATTCATCGGACTTGCCAACTACACAGAGATGTTTCACAACGAGCTGTTCTGGAAATCGGTCACGGTCACCCTGAGGTACACCTTCATCAGTGTGCCAATACAGCTGCTGCTCGGTCTTGGCTTCGCCCTCCTGCTGCACCAGACGATCCCGCTGCGCGGATTCTTCCGCACCGCGATGTATTTTCCCAGCATGGTGTCCGGGGTGGCGATGTCACTCCTGTGGTACTGGATCTTTAACCCGCAGATCGGCCTTTTCAACTACATGCTCTCCTGGTTCGGCATCCATGGCCCGGCCTGGCTGATGAGTCCCGACACGGCGCTGTATGCACTAATTATCATGTCCTTATGGACCGCCGGTTCAGGCATGATCCTCTTCCTCGCCGGGCTGCAGGGCGTCCCTGCCAGCCTGATCGAAGCCGCCAACCTGGATGGGGCCGGGCGTTTCAGGATTTTCCTGAATATCACCCTGCCGATGATCTCACCGGTACTGCTGTTCCAGCTCATCATGGGTCTGATTGATTCATTCCAGGTGTTCACCCAGGCCTTCGTCATGACACAGGGCGGTCCTAACTACTCTACCTGGTTCTATGTCTACAATCTGTACACCAGCGCCTTCAAGGAATACCGTGCCGGCTACTCCTCCGCGCTGGCGTGGGTGCTGCTGATCGTTGTTATGGTGTTCACCGCTATCATTATGAAGCTGTCGAACCGTTATGTGCACTATGAAGGAGGCGGACGCCGATGAGCATCGTCAAAACAGCCAACCACCGTGTACCCGCTTCTGCGCACCGCCGGAGGGTCGATCCCGTGAAGGCAGCCAGCTTCATCACTTTGCTGATTACCACCTTTCTTATGCTGCTGCCGCTGTTCTTCATGGTCTCCACCTCACTGAAATCGAAGCGGGAGATGCTGAAGTTCCCGCCGACCTTTCTGCCGGAGAGCTGGGCGTGGAGCAACTACCGTGAGATTTTCGACACGCTGCATTTCGGTACCCTGTACAAGAACAGTCTGACCATCGCTGTGCTGACTGTCATCGGCACCCTGATCTCTTCGGCGCTGGTCGCCTACGGGTTCGCCCGGTTCAGGGGCAGAGGCAACCAATTCCTGTTCATCCTGCTGCTCAGCACCATGATGCTGCCCTATCCGGCGATTATGATCCCGCAGTTCGTGCTGTTCTCCCATATGAACTGGATTGATACCTTCCTGCCGCTGATCGTACCCGCATTCTTCGGTTCGGCCTACAACATCTTCCTGCTGCGGCAATTCTTCTCCACGCTGCCCGAGGAATTGTTCGATGCCGGCCGGATCGACGGCTGCGGTGAGCTGCGGATGTGGTGGACGATTGCCCTGCCGCTGTCCGCTCCGGCACTGGCAACCGTTGCAATCTTTGCTTTTATCTACAGCTGGAACGACCTGCTTACACCTGTGCTCTACTTAAGCTCATCGGAGAAATTCACCCTGCCGGTCGGCATGGCCTCACTCACCTCGTCGCGCTTCCGCATCCCGCCGTGGCACCTCTTGATGGTCGCTTCCGTACTGGCGATGCTTCCCATTGTGACCTTGTTCGCGGTCGCCCAGAAGCAGTTCGTGGAAGGCATTGTTCTGACCGGCATCAAGTAATCCCCGCCCTATCCGGCGGTCCAATACGACTTGAAATGATGGAGGGATTAACGGATGAACTCACGTAACCGAAAAACATCCTCGCTGCTGCTTGCAGCAGGACTAACTGTAATGGCGGCCTTATCCGGCTGCAGCGGAGGCAAATCGGCGGGCGATGTGGCTGCAGGAAATAATGGCGCAGCAAGTGGCGGCACCACAGAAGAACAAGTAACCATCACCCACTACACCATTGATTCCGAGGACCGCACGTTTATCGAGAAGCTGATTCCCGATTTTGAGAAGGAGCATCCGAATATCCGGGTCAAGGTGGAAAAAGCGCCTTACGAGCAGTTCGACAGCAAGCTGCAGACCCTGATCGCCGGGGGCAAATCGCCTGATGTCACAAGCCATTACGGTTATGGCGGTTTTGCGGAATATTACAACAAGGGCATGCTGCTGGATCTGACCGATCTGATTAAGGAAGTGGGATTCAAGCCGGAGGATTATCACATTCCTGACAATCTCATGAAAATCTACACCGTCAAGGACCGCACCTACGGCATCCCGGTCAACATGTATGTCACCCTGATGCTGTACAACAAAGATATGTTCGATGCCGCGAAGCTCTCCTACCCTCCAAGTGACTATGAGGACAAAAGCTGGACCTTTGACAAAATGGTTGAAAAGGCCAAGCAAATGACCGTCGTCTCTGACGACATTGCCAAAACGCAGTACGGCGTGGACTTCACCTGGTCCGAGCGCGATATGCGGCCGCTGTATTTCGGAGCTGAACCCTATTCTGAAGATACCTGGACGAACGGCGGCGTGCCATCCGAGACCCATTTTGACTCCCCCAAGGTGATTGCCGCTTACCAAAAGCTGTTCGATCTGATATTCAAGGACAAAGTCTCTCCCACCTCCGAGTGGAGCAAAAGCGTGGCCGGGCAGAACGGTGACCCCTTCGTTGCAGGTAAAATCGGCATGTCCATCGGCGGCTCCTGGAACCTGGCGGGAGCGAATGATTTTCCATTCAAAATCGGCGTAGCCGCCGTCCCTTGGGGAGGCAACGAGAAGGTGCGCAGCACGCTGTTCGTCGATCCGCTGCTGATTCTGAAGGGCTCCAAGCATCCGAAGGAAGCTTTTGAATGGATCAAGTATCTGATGACCACCGAAGTCCAGGAGAAATCCATCGAGCTGAGCGGCGGCAATCCTCCGGTCAATACGGAAGCTGCGGAAGAATATTATAAGCATTTTGACGGCATTGATCCGGCGGATGTGAAGAAGGTCTACGAGGGTGCAGTCAAATACGGCTTCGAATCCTACAACCATCTGATCACCAACTACTCGCAGATCAACGACATGTTCATCAACGAGATGCAGCCGGTCGAGACCGGACATCAGACACTCGAGGAGGTTATGCCGGTGATTCAGAAGAAAGTGACTGAGATTATTAAGAGATAAATTCCTGCCTTTAGCGGATATGCGGCAAGCCCTGTATACTGTAGGCAGGGAATAGATTCGGAAAATCCGCCGCAAGGAGCGTTTGAGATGAAAGTGAGTATTTTTGATGTAGCCAAAAAATCCGGGTTATCCGTGGTAACGGTCTCCCGGGTCATTAACGGGGCAGGCTCGGTGCGCGAGAAGAACCGCCAAAAAGTGCTGGACGCGATCAAAGAGCTGGATTACCGCCCCAATGCGGCGGCCCGCAGCCTGGCCAGCGGCAAGACCGGCATCATCGGTCTGATTGTAACGACCCTGCAGGATTCCTTCTTCGATGCGGTGGTCAAAGAGCTGAATGAGGTGCTGGCGCTGCACGGCTATTTTCTGGCCATCTCCATCTCTACGGGTATCGCCTCGGACGAGAACCACTATCTGATCCAGGAGGACCGGGTGGACGGCTTGATTCTGCTCTCGCCGATGGAGGAGGACAACTATATTGTGGAGCTGAAGCGGCGCGGCATCCCCTATGTGCTGATTGATAATCAGCAGCCGGAGAATGACAGCTATTCGATTACTATTGATAACGTAAAAGGCGGCTATGCCGCCGCCCGCCACCTGCTGGAGCTGGGACATACCTCTATCGCCCATCTCTGCGGGCATGAGATGTTCCGTAGTACCAAGGAACGGCGCGCCGGCTTCCTGAAGGCACTGAAGGAACAAGGGCTGGAACCCTTTGAGATTGTTCACGGCGATTTTGAAATTACCAAAGGCTACGATACTGCAAAACGCTGGCTGTCCGAGGGCAAGCTGCCCACCGCCGTATTTACGGGAGATGATAATATCGCCCTTGGCGTGATCAATGCCCTGATGGAAGCCGGGGTGCGCGTGCCGCAAGAGGTAGCTGTTGTCGGCTATGACGACCACTACATTGCTTCCCAGCTTCGCCCGCATCTGACAACCCTGCGCCAGCCGGCAGACAAGATCGGGATAGCCGCAGCCGACATGCTGCTGAAACGCATGAATGGAACGATGAAACGCGGGGCCAACGTAAGGATTGATCCGGAATTAATTGTACGTGAATCTACTTTATCCAAGTAGAGCCGTACTGTCCGGCAGTTAAGTATAGGATGACGAAGTAACTCAGGATGTGAAAGCTCACAAAACTTAGACTATGCTTTCGAGGCGAGTTTTGCGGAGTATATATCAAGGATGCGTGGCTACAAAACTTTAGGAGTGACGACCATTGGCTTACTATTTGGGCATCGATGGCGGAGGAAGCAAAACCTACGCTCTGCTCTGCGATGAGCATGGCAATGTGCTTGGGAAGGGCAGGAGCGGCAATGGGAACCATCAGATGGGAGCCCGTCAGGCCGCGGCCAGTATCCATGAGGCAGCCTTCGCGGCGCTTGCGGAAGCAGGACTCCGGCTTGGCGAGGTTAAGCATGCTTATCTGGGTCTGGCCGGTGCTGACCGCAAGACGGATTACGACATCCTCCATCCGATGATCCGCAGCATCGGATTTACGAATTATACGATCAGCGGCGACCCGATGATCGGCCTGCGTGCCGGTACGAAACGCCCTTATGGCGTTGCTCTCATCTGTGGAACCGGCACGAATGCCGCCGGGCACAGCCGTGAGGGCCGGCACTATCAATGCGGCGGCTTTGATTATATGTACGGCGATTTCGGCGGCGGCGGAGCGCTGAATATCGAAGTATTCCGCACCGTACTCCGGGCCTGGGACGGGAGGGAAGCACCTACACTTCTCACAGAGCCGCTGCTTCAGCTGCTCGGCTATACGCATGTCGGAGAGATGTTCGATGACTTCCTCGATCATGGAAAGTCTGTGCCCCTGGACGCCGCCCGCCTGCTGTTCCCGGCTGCGGCCGAAGGCGATGACGCAGCGCTTGCGATCCTGCACCGCCAGGGCGTGGAGCTGGGCAAAGCGGCTGCGGCCGTGATTCACAGGCTGGGCATGGAGAACGAGGCCTTTGACGTAGTGCTCGCCGGAAGCCTCCTTACCCGGGGTGACCGGGGCTGGATCACTGGCCCGATTGAGCATGCGGTGCACAGCGCAGCTCCGAACGCTTCCGTGGTCACCTTAACCACAGAACCTGTCGTCGGTGCTGTATGGTCAGCACTCGAAGAAGACGGTATTCCTGTAAACAACGATATTTATGAGAAAATGCGTGTATTTCAAGAGTTCGAAGCAATCCCCATCACAACCAGACAGGAGTGATTAATCTTGGCAACTAACCAAGGCCTTAAGATCGCCGTCATCGGCGGAGGGTCTTCCTATACCCCGGAACTCGTCGAAGGCTTCATTCTTCATTACAAGGAACTTCCGGTCCGCGAGCTATGGCTTGTGGACATTGACCCCGGCCTGCACAAGCTGAATATCGTCGGCAGTCTGGCCAAACGGATGGTAGAGAAATCCGGGCTTCCCATCGAGGTCCACCTCACCACCGACCGCCGCAAAGCGATTGAAGGCGCCGATTTCGTCAGTACACAGATTCGTGTCGGCATGCTGGATGCCCGCGCCCGTGACGAGTCCATCCCGCTGAAGTATGGAGTAATCGGCCAAGAAACGACGGGCCCGGGCGGAATGCTGAAGGCACTGCGTACCATCCCGGTCATCCTGGACATCTGCCGGGATATCGAGGAGCTGGCGCCGAACGCCTGGCTGCTGAATTTCACCAATCCGGCCGGAATGGTTACCGAAGCAGTGCTGCGGTATTCGAACGTCAAGAGTGTGGGGCTGTGTAATGCACCCATCGGCTTGATCAAGCAGGTATCGGCCAAATACAATGCCGCCCCTGACCGGATCTATGCCGAGTTCGTCGGCCTGAATCATCTGCACTGGATTACCCGCATTGATGTTGAAGGCGAAGACAAGCTGGATGACATGCTGGCCGACACCGCTGGCTACAGCGCGAAGAATGTTCCAGCGAGGGAGTGGAATCCCGAGTTCCTGCAATCTTTGCATGCACTGCCCTCTTACTATCTGAAATATTTCTATATGACCGATGCCATGCTCGCAGAACAGCAGGAATCCTTCAAGCAAGGCGGCAACCGCGCCGAGGTTGTCAAACACGTAGAAGAGGAACTGTTCGCCATCTACGCCAATCCGGAGCTGAGCGAGAAGCCGAAGCAGCTGGAGCAGCGCGGCGGAGCCTTTTATTCCGAGGCTGCGGTCAATCTGATGCGTTCCCTGCACAATGGCACGAACGACATCCAGACACTGAATGTGGCGAACCGCGGCGTCCTGGACTTCCTGCCGGAGGATGCGAGCATTGAGGTCAACTGCGTGGTAACCAAGACCGGCCCCCTGCCGCTGCCGCTGACCAAGATCCCTCCGATGGCCAAGGGACTGATCCATGCCGTCAAAACCTACGAGCAGCTGGCCATTGATGCCGCTGTCACCGGGGACCGCAGCCTGGCGATTCAGGCGCTCGCACATCATCCGCTTGTGCCTTCCGTAGAGGTGGCCATTGCCATGCTGGACGAAATGCTGGAAGCGAACAAGGCATACTTGCCGAACTTTTTTGCCAAAGAGACTGCCGGGACACCGGTACAATAAACGGGATATCAAAAAGAGACTGCCTTTCAAGAAGGGGCAGTCTCTTTTTTTGTTGTAAATACAACAATAATAATGTATTATTTTTTACATCGTTTGAAAAATACATGAGTAGCGGAGTGGCAATTATGAAAGAAATTTTACGTGAGGTTGGAATGATTGCCAGGGCATTGGATTCTGTAAGTAATATAGAATTCAAAAAGTATGACCTTACAAAAGGGCAGTACTTATATCTCGTACGAATATGTGAAAATCCGGGAATGATTCAAGAGAAGCTAGCGGAAATGATAAAGGTAGACCGGACAACAGCGGCTCGTGCCATAAAGAAACTGGAGATTAACGGATTTATTAAGAAGAATGATGATCCCGTTAATCAAAAAATTAAAAAACTATTTCCTACAGAGAAAGGGATGACTGTGTACCCTTTTATTAAAAGGGAAAACGATTATTCCAATAAGGTCGCACTATCCGGATTCTCTGAAAGTGAAGTGGAAACGGTTTTCGACCTGCTGCAAAGAGTCAGAAAAAATGTAGAAAAAGACTGGGAGTTTGTAAAAAAGGGGAACCAGAGAACTTATTGATTGCTTAAAAGGAGGCACCTAAAATGACTATAACTATAAAAAAGTGCACATTAGAAGATCTGGGATTGCTTCAAGATCTTAGTGTTGAAACATTTAAGGAGACATTTGAGGATCAAAATTCACCTGAGCATATGAAGGCCTACTTGGAAAAAGCGTTTAACGCAGTGCAATTAGAGAAGGAGTTATTAACTATCTCTTCGGAATTCTATTTTATTCATTCTAACGGGGAGCTTGCCGGGTATTTAAAGGTCAACACTAATGAGGCTCAATCTGAAATCATGGATAATCTTTCGCTTGAGATTGAGAGGATTTATATCCGCAAAAAATTCCATAAGCAGGGACTTGGCAGCTATCTGATGAATACAGCTATAGCCATAGCAAAAGAACAGAATAAAGAGAAGATTTGGCTCGGGGTATGGGAAAAAAATGAGCGCGCCATTACCTTTTATCAAAAAATAGGGTTTGTTCAAACCGGAGCCCACTCTTTCTATATGGGTGATGAAGAACAAATCGATCTGATAATGACCAAGACACTCCAATAGGATTCTTCTGTAAAGATATTCAGGCTAGAGGATATCCCTTATCCGTTGCAGGAGTCAGGGATATCTTTTGTTGGGGTGTAGGTTACTGCTTAATCAGCACGGTTAAATCACCCTCAAAAACCTTCTCATCGTTGTGGTTGAACGTGGACAGCGATACAGTAACGCTCCCCGTGTCATTCTTCTTCTCTTTCACTTCGGTCACTTCAACAAGGGTATACAACTCATCCTCCGGATACACCGGCTTAGTAAATTTAAGATTGTTCATAGCGGTTCCAGCAATAACATCATCACCATAACTCCCCGTTTCCACCCAAAGTTTGAATGAGACCGCCATGGTTTGTATACCTGAAGCAATAATTCCATTAAATCTTCCTTGCTTCGCCTTCTCTTCATCCAAATGCATATATTGAGGGTCAAACTCCGCTGCAAATCTCGTAATACTCTCTTTAGTCATTCTGATGGACTTGGTTCTGAAGACTTGCCCGACAAAAAATTCATTAAATCTCATTCATCGCACCTCTTATATCCGTTATATTTGCTGTTTTATTGGACGATCTTGTCCTGGGAGCTTAAGTAACCGTGACATTTAAAGTCATAGTTGGGATTGTTCATAACCTCTTCTTTCTGAAGTTCATACATGGCAATTTTATAATTTATTTCCTCCAAGTGTTTAAAACTTTCATCAATTTTCTTCTGCACTTCCAATTTATGCTGCATTAACATTTCTTCTCTTTGCAAAAAGGTGTTATTCCCCAGTTCATAAAGCTCCTTGTAATCCTTTATTTTCGAAAGAGGCATTCCTGTCTCTTTGAGACAACGAATAAAAGAAATCCAGTCTATTTGTTGTTGGGTATACACTCTACGGCCTTTTTCGTCACGAGATATGTTTGGTAATATCCCTTGCTCTTCATAAAATCTAAGTGTCTTTGCAGATACATCTACATTCTCCACTACATATGTCATTGAATACAGCATCTACTCGTCCCACCTCCAGTTACAGTTACTGTAACTAAATATCTATCACAAAGATAACGATAACATAAAAACCCTTTATGTAACCATATAAAAATAAACCCTTTACTTACCGTAACAGCAACCAATTACACTGAAATAGAAAATAAAACAGGATAATGAAAAAACACGGCTTGAATTCATTCTTGAAAGAGCAAACGGGAAGATACCTGTGATGGCTGCCGGTTCCATAATAACACCAGATGATGCCCTTAATGCTATGGAATTAGGCTTGCCGCTAGTCGCCATTGGACATGCGTTAATTATGGATCCTAATTGGGTTGAGAAGGTCGCAAATGGACGTGAAGCCGAGGTGGATTCTGAATTGAACGTTTCGAAACTCGACCAGCTTAATATTCCGGAAAAACTTTGGAATGTATTTCAAGCCATGCCAGGTTGGTTTAATATCGCTAAATAAACATTTTCAAATACCGTTGAATCGTTTATTGGTACTTTCAACGGACTTAAAGAACCCATCTCCACTTATCGTGGACAATGGGTTCTTTTTTTATCGTATATACCTTAGGGGTTAAATCACCTTATGCTGAACCCACTTATCCCCGAGAAAACGCCGGAGGAAAATGAAGCCGCGTATGCCCCACTCGCAGTTCATGGCCAGCCAAACCCCGATAATCCCCATATGCAGCACGATGCCGAGGATATAGCCGAGCACTACGCGGAACAGCCACATGGACAGCATGGACACGATGGATGTGAACTTGGAATCGCCAGCCGCCCGGAGCGCGGAAGGGGTAATGAAGCTGATCGACCACAGCGGGATCTGGGCAATCGAATTCATCAGAAAAACAATAAAGATATCCCGGACAATCTCCTGCGGCGGATGGAACAGCGACACCAGCGGGTGGAATAACGGGAAGATCAGCAGCGCCATCAAGGCAAAAGAGGCTGAGGACAGCCACAGAAACGACTTGACGAATTTACGCGCATCCCGGGTATTCCGGCTTCCCATGCATTGTCCAACGACAGTGATCAACGTCAGCGACAATGCATTGGCTGGAATCTGCATGACCCCGGCGATCGAGGAAGTGATTGCATTGGTCGCAATGGCATAGGTGCCAAGACTGACAATAAAAATCTGCGTCAGAATCTTACCGCCATTGAAGAACATCTGCTCCGCCGCAAACGGCAGGCCGATGAACATAATTCTCCGGAGCATGGTCCAGTTGAGAACCAATAAGTCCCGGATCTTCACCCGGAGGCTGCTGTCGAGCCGGAACAGATAGATCAGCGAGCAGACCGCAGCCAGATACCGGGAGGTATTAATCGCGATGGTCATGCCGAACACACCCATATGCAGCCCGTTAATGAACACGAAGTTCAACAGCACGTAAGAAAAGTTCATAATCAGCGAGAGTACGAGGGACACACGGGTCCTCCCGATGCCGCGCAGCGCGCCGCACACCGCTTCCATCACAGCAATCCCCAGATAGGACAGGCTGCTGCCAATCAGATACGTACGGGCGTTCGACATGACCTCCGGCGAAGCCGCACCGAACAGCAGATGCAGCAGAGGTCCATGGAACGCAATGCCAAATAAGCCGATGGCAAATGCCATCAGCGAAACAGAGGAGACCGCTCCGGCGGCAGCTTTGGAGACCATTAGGTCGTTCCCGCTGCCTTTATATTGCGCAACAACAACGGTTCCGCCAGTGGATACCGCGATGAATACACTGATCAGAAAAATATTCAGCGAATCTATCATATTCACCGCACTGATCGCCGCCACACCGGAAGAGCTGATCATCGCTGTGTTCACGACGTTCAGCCCTACCACAAAGGCCTGGTCTACCAATATAGGAAGAAATAACGATATGATTTGACGGTAGTCAATGGATTCTCCAGAAAAATACTTGTCGAGAAACAGGCGGCCCTGCTTCACATTCACCTTGGGCTCTAGCATAAGTTCACTTCTTTATATTAGAATTAGGGCCTCGCTATTCTAACATATGAGCTGCATAAGTCAAGGCGGTCTGCCTATGTGACCGGCATTACTCCCCGTGCAGGGAAGGAGATAATGTAATCGAGAATGTCTTATCGAACGGGGTCACTGCGTTAACCAGCACCGCCTTGCAGTTATTCTGCAACTTGGCCTCCCGTACCCCGGTCGCCAGATGTTCTCTCCCGCCCCCCGTCAATTCAATCCAGTCCTCCCCGCAGGCATAACGGAGATTCCCGCCGCTCCAGAGATAGCAGTCCTCATCTGCAGCCTGCAGATCTCCAGAGGTGAAGCTTCCTTCGCTCCCGAAAATGAAAGACACCTGTGTCATGACCTCCGCCGGCTCATCGCAGTGCAGCCGGATAGTCCAGCCCTCGTCAGTCCGCTGCACCTCCGCCTGTACCCGGAATGTCTGTTCATGCGTAAGCGGTCGGCTCTGATGCGGGAGCAAATACCAAGGACTGACCGGCGTTCGGGATGTTGGCGGAAGCAGTGCCTCCTCGATGGGGCCGTAATAGCCTTTCTTCTGTTCTCCCGCCAGGCGGTATCCTTCGGGCAGCTTGGTCATTTCCTGCATCGGCACATATCCCGGATAAAAGTACGATGCCACCTGAACGGCAAGCAGCCTTACGGCACCATGGCGCAGCGCAAAGAAAGACGGCGTCTCCGTAATCAGCGTCACACTGGTACTGCCATCCCTGTAGCGGGCAACGGGTGCACCGAAATCAGTATGCAGCCGGCTGTGGTAGATTCGTCCCCCATGGCCGGCATCATCCATCTGCTCCAAATAACTATGGCGAAGGAAATCGCCGTTCAGCATTTCCTCATATTTCACAGGAAGGGGCGCCGCTGCCTGAAGCGGCTGCTGTAGCTCAGGCTCCAGCAGCATCCGCACGAGCGCGTTAACCGAGCAGACACCCGGATCTGCAAGCGAACGTCCAGCCCATTCAGCCATGCCCGCAAATAACTCATCCTTATCGGAGCGGGCCAGAATCGCATAAGGTAAATAATAGGGAGACAGATCGTGAACACTCCCCAGGTCCTGCCGGCCGGAATAATCGGTAACGACCTCGCCCGAAGGATGGACCAGATATACCATCATGCGCAGATTCTGACGAACCGGGTCCAGCAGCTTCGGGCGATTCAGCAGACGGGCGGCATGAATCAGCATGATGTCGCTGACTGCGCTGTAAATCCCATTGCTTCTCTCCGTCCATTCCCCGTCCGGCGTAATGTCCATCCCTTCCGCCAGCCAATGATCCGCCCGCTGAACAGCCTCTTCGAGTCCAAACAGCTCATGCAGATATCCAAGTGCTGCACAGAGTACCCAGCGGTGATTCGGTGTATGGCATCCGCCCGTAATCATGACAGGCACGGTCCGTTCAAGAAACAGCCGCATATTGTCCAGCACCGGCTGCAGCGGCAACCATTCCTTGCGGGCCAGCAATTGGTACAGCTGAGCGTAACCGACAATGACAAAAGCCGTATCCGGCGGAGAATGAAAATTCGTCCAGCCCGGAGATATAGAGCCGTCCTCATGCTGAAAGCGCAGCACGAACTCCGTGGCCAGCAGCAGCCGCGCCAGCAGCGCTTCATCCAGATAGTACGCAGAATCGGGATTGACCAGAGCCGCTCCCCAGTAACACATGTCCGTCGGCGTGCCAGTCGTGTGATTGACCCAGGCAATACCCGTGCCCGGATCTATCGTCCCGCCGTAATAGCGGCTCTGCGGATCCAGCATCTGCCGGGATAACCCTTCCTTCACCGCTCTGTCATTACTCTCCACCAGTTGCTTATACATTGTAATTCCCTCCAATACACATTCTGCTTCATGCCTGGGTAATGCCAGGTTCCTATATCCGTTCCAGCTCTCTCCCAATACGCTCAGGAATCTCGGCAAATAACTGACTCCAGGAAACGAACAGGTCCTCCCGGTCTGCATAGTCCCAGCTCTGGTAAGTCAGAGAGGGAGTGAACCGGAAGGTTTGCAGGTAACGGCGGACCCGGCTGTCAATGTCTTCGTCCGTCGCCAGAACTCCGCTATAGAAGTCGCCATAGATCAGGCCGTCTGCGCCCGCCTCCTCCTGCGTGCAGGACACAAATCCCGGCAGCAGCTCAAATAGCTCAGGAAGCGGAGAGAGCGCATGTTTGCCGGGCTGGACATACAGAGCAGCCCGCGTTCCGCTCAGATTAGTCCGTCCGTGCAGCAGCCCTTTCAGGTATTTACCATGAAAGCTGGCTTCAACATCCGCCACCTCTCCGTCCCTGCCGATGTACACCCACACATGCTCCAGATCATACAGATGCTGAATATCATAATCGTAATAAATGGCGTATTCTACAACAGCCTCCACATCGGGGTGATTAACAATCAGACGCCGCCGGAAGGAAGGAGAGTTCCCCTCCTGCCGCAGTACCGTTATACCGATGCGAACAGGAAAGAACGGTTCGCACGGATCGAACAATAAGCACGGGGCATATCTGGCAGCGAGTAACCGGTCGGCATCGCTCAGCATCAGGCCTGACCTCTGGCCGCAAGCTTACCTGCAAGCAGCGAATGGCTTTCATCGATCTCTTCCGGCCGGCAGGCTGCCTTCAGCTCATACACCTTGACCTGTGCCCGCTCGATCATCGGCAAATAGGCATCGTAGAACTCCATATCCTTGCTGTTCACATAGGGGCACCAATGATCGGAAAGACCAAGGGTTTCATGAATATGGACACCCACAATATCCTCCATCAGGCCTTCCATTTCCCGCACACTATCGTACAATCCCAAGCGATCCATCATTATGGCATGACCGGTATCATACCAGATGCCTACAGGTGCTCCTTTTAGCGCCTTTATAATCGTCTTGGCTTCCGCGAGCGTCGGAATCTGCTGAGGTCTGGAGCGGGTCTCAATGCCAAACCGGACACTCAGTCCCTTCGACAACGCCCGGTTGCATACCTCATCCAGACTTTCGATAATCTTCTGCACATAACCGGCGCTATAAGCCTCTCGCCGCTCCATCAGCTCCGCCCATTTGCTGCGGTAAGCCTCTGAATCTCTGCCCTGTCCGTTATAGATCTGCTCCAGCTCTTTGCTGATATCATTCGGAAAGGGCACTTCGCCGGGATGCACAACAACCGCTTCGCCCCCATAGCGCTGGGTGTATTCGGCTGAACGGACCAGCAGCTCGATCGCACGCAGCCGTTTATCCTCCTCCCCAAAGCCGAGCAGTACGGAATCCGTACCATAATCAGGGTCCGGAACGTGAGGGAAGGTGTTGTGGACACTGGAGATGCCGATCTCTCCCCGTTCGATCATTGGCTCGATGGTAGTGAGCATTTCCTGGGTCACATTATAATTCAGCTCTACGCGGCGAAAGCCAAGCTCACGGATTTCCCGGACCATTTCACTGCCTATGGTATGGCGTTTAATGTTCCAGCATGTTGAGAAGGAAAAGACTCCTTTATCCTCCATAACAGTGTTCTCCTTTCTTGACCGTTAACGGTTCAGCCTTTGACAGCACCCAGCATAACACCGCTAACAAAATATTTCTGCAGCCACGGGTAAACAACTAAGATAGGGACTGTGGCGAAAATGACGGTGGCCGCCTTGAGGCTCTCCGGTGTCAGTGCAGTCCTGTTCGAACCTTCCAGCTGTGTCAGCTCAGAGACCATATTGTTCTGTACCATCTGGAACAGCTTCAGCTGAAGCGGATACAGTTCCGGGCTGTTGATATACATCAGGGAATCCTGGAAGCCGTTCCACCGTCCCACTGCATAGAAGAGAGCGAGCGTAGCCATGACAGGCATGGATAGCGGCAGCACAATACGCATCAGTGTGTGAAAATGGGAGCTGCCATCAATTTCGGCCGACTCCTCCAGACTGGGAGGAATGTTATTGAAAAAGGAAATCAGAATAATAAGATTAAAAGGGCTGACCAGACCGGGAAGAATAAGCGCCCAGACCGAATCGATCATTTTTAAATCGCGGATCAGCAAATATTCGGGAATAATTCCGCCGCTGAAAAACATCGTAACGACGATAAGATACATGAAGACTTTACGGCCCTTCAGATTCTTTTTGGTCAACGGATAGGCTGCTGCGACGGTGAAGAGCATGCATAGCACAGTTGTGGCTACCGTCAGAATAATGGTGAAGATCAAAGAGTGGATCATGGAATCATTCGAAAACACCTGAATGTATGCATCCCAGTTCACTTCAATAGGGAAAAGGGTCACTTCGCCGGAGGTAATCGCCCGGTTGGAACTTAGGGATACCGCAATGATGTGTAAAAACGGAGCCAGACAGAACAAAACGAACAACGTAACCAATGTAATATTAACGATATCAAAAATACGGTTTGAGGTACGTTCACTCATAGCACTCCGCCTCCTTCCTTCCTTGTCATATAATGCCGTCACCGGTCGTTTTTTTCGAAATATAGTTAGAACCCAGAATGAACACCAGCCCCACCACGGCCTGGAACAGCCCGATGACGGTAGCCTGCGTATATTGCCCGGATTCCAGACCAATCCGGTATACAAAGGTGCTAAGCACATCGGAGTATTCGCGGACCGTTGTATTACCGATTACGTAAGGACGGTCAAATCCGATGCTGACCATTTTTCCGAGGTTGAGAATCAGCAATGTGATGATGGTTGGTTTGATGCTTGGAAGCGTAATGTAACGGATTTTCTTGAGTCTTGTCGCCCCATCTACTTCAGCAGCTTCAAACAGCTCCCTGTTGACACCCGTTAGGGCTGCCAGATACAGGATGGTTCCCCAACCGGCGCTTTGCCAGACACCTGTGAAGAGATAGGTGATCAGCCACGGATTTTTTTCCGTCAGAAACGGTACGGGGTCCAGTCCCAGACCTACCAGAACTTCGTTCACCATACCGGACTGGTTGCCGAACAATTGGTATACGATTCCCCCGATGATCACCCAGGAAATAAAGTGGGGGATGTACAAAAGGGTCTGTGATATTTTTTTGAACCATACCGACCGGATCTCATACAGCATAATCGCGAGTATGATCGGGGCCGGGAAAGAGACAATCAAATCAAGAAAATTCAGCATAAACGTATTTCGCAGGGTAGTATAGAACTCCCTCATGCCAAAAACCTCGCGGAAGGCGTCAAATCCTATCCATGCACTGCCCCCGATTCCCTGAAACAGGTTGAAATCTTTGAACGCAATCTGCACACCATACATCGGACCGTAGCGAAAGATCACAAAATAGGCAATCGGCAGTGCAAGCAGCGCGTACAGTTGCCAATACCGTCTTAAATATGACGCTTTGCTCAATGGGGTTTCCTCCTATGGAGAAAAACCGGGGTGAAGCGGCCTTCACTTCCCCCCAGCTTTCACTTTTTATATTTGTTTATTTAGCCGGAAGTTCCTTAACCGCCTGCTCTAGTTCTTCTTTCAGTTTGGTTCCGCCCAAAGACATGAAGTCTTTCATTTCCTGCTCGTACACCGCTTCAAATTGATCCGGTTTAGCCATCGTTGTTTTTACAATGATCACATCGAGCTTATCTGTAAGTGTGGTGCCATATTGCGCTTCCCCTTCAATCGGCTTGCCGAAGACAATTGGGCCTACGGTGTCCGTGTTGGCGATAGCGATCGACTGCTTCAGCATTTCCTGATTGTTTTTCGGGAAGCCCATCACCCATGCTTTTTCGTTGGTTGCCTGATCGCCGAGGTTCTTACCGTTAGAGATGATGGCCATGTCGCCGCCATTGAACAGGCGATCGGCAAATTCTTGAGAGACATTTTCCTTGACCACCGGAATTCCGTCCACCATATCATAGTTCTCACCTTCAACCCCATTGTAAATATCAATCAGGTTGTTGCCTGTGGACATCCAATCCAGGTATTTAATTGCTTCTACGGCGCGCTTGCTGCTCTTTGGAATCATGATGTACATACCGTTAGAGGCATAGCGGGATTTAATGTACTTGTTATCAACTTTGGCGTTGGTATACACGTCTACCGGAGTAACCTTGCTTCCCGGCACGTTTTTGTAGAGATTATCCATGGTGCCGTCTTTGTAGAACTGGGCATCCACATCTTCTGACCAATAGCCGGTATTGCCATTCTGGATGTCCTTGGCCAATTGCGTTTTATCTTTATCCAGACCGAAGTCCTTGCTGATCAGTCCTTCGTTATAGAGCTTGTTCATAAACTGCATTGCATCCTTGAAGCCCTCATGGAGCGGCAGCTCGTACCGCTGGCTGTAAGTCAGATCGCCGCTGATCGGCTTAATGAAGGAGTAGATCAGTGTTTCGAACTGAGCCGGCGCAAGTGCCATACCCATCGGGATGTTTTTGCTGCCGAGCTTGCCCGGGTCCTTCTCTTTAAACGCTTTCAAAGTTGTATACAGCTCATCCGTCGTCTTTGGAACAGGCAAACTCAGTTTATCCAGCCAATCCTGACGGATGTAAGAGCTGTAACGGCCCGTGATAGCACGTTTACCCGGAATGGAGAACTGTTTGCCATCCAGCTGACCGAATGCCAGCGTTTCGTCACCGATAAACTTCTTCAGGTTTGGACCATATTCATCGAGAAGTTTGCCGACATCGGTCAGACCACCCTGTCCCGCATAGCGGTAAAATACGCTTGAATCATACGTGAACACGATGTCAGGTACATCACTGTCACTCGCCATCAGCACGTTCAGCTTCGTTACTTCCTCAGAGCGCTGAATAGGTACATACTGAACATCAATGTTGTTCGGATCACCGAAATTTTTCTGCACCAGCTTGGATAAAAAGTTGTTGGTAATGGTTTGAGGCGCCGGGCTGTTGCCGCGGTCAAACACTTCCACCTTTAAGGTAACGCGCTTAGCGCTGCTTCCCTCCGTCGCCTTCCCTCCGTTTGCTGCATTCTCTTTGGAATCGGACGAACATCCCGCCAACAGGGAAACCCCCATTACCGCAGTCAATGTGATCCCCGTTGCCTTCTTCCAAAATCCTTGGTTTGTGTTCACTGTCATCTTTCCATCTCCTTCGCCTGTACAGGCCGTAATGGTGACTTTATGTTCCCCCAAGCCTTAATCCTAAATATCCCCTGTAAGCGTATCCACATCGCATCATCCTGTGCTCTGCCCTGCCGCTTGTCGTTTGGGATGCCCACAGTATTTCATAGCATCCGATCATTTGACAATAAACCTGTTTCGGAAATGCACCTTGCCATAAATTCGGCCTTCCTGTTTATCCAAACCACTGTTTTCGTAAAATAAAGCGCTTTCAAGGTTTCTGAAATAAAGACCGGAACACTGCTTGCGTCCTCCCGGCGGAGGCTGGCGAGCAATATTCCGGTCCGGGCCGTTCACCTTTCATCCGGTGCAAAGATATGATTTATATTTCATGTTGTGGAGGCTTTGTGCCCGCGCTTCAAAGAGCGGTAATCGCCCGGCGTAATTCCGGTCACCCGTTTGAATACCCTCCCGAAAGTGATGGCATTCGCATAACCCACCTTAAGCGCTATATCCTGCAATGAACCTTCCGTCTCCAGCAGCAGCTTTTCGGCTTCCTCCATCCTCAGCTGCGTAAGGAAATCAACAAACTTCATATTAAACTCCATCTTAAAAAGATAACTGCCATATTTGCCGGATATCTGAAACCGGTCGCTTAAATGCTTCAGGGAAAGATCCGGATTGGCAAAGTTCTCTTCAATATACTTCTTCATCTCATTTACCATTGCCTTGTAACTTTTGGTTTCGCTTACCGAAACATAGGTACGGAATACATCGGTCAGGTACTCGAACAGAATGTCCTTCACCTCATGAATGGATTCCGCCTTTTCCAGCAGCTTCAACTGCTCCGCCGCATTCTCCGCCGACAGCTCATCCTGCAGCTGCTCTGACATTACGGCTACTTCCCGGTTCAGCATCTGCAGCATGGCCTGGATTAGAGAACGAATATCGGCATCCTGCAGAAAGTCCTGTTCAAACGCTTCAAAAATCCCCTCCAGCCGCTGCCGCCACTGGCCGCTCGACATCCGGAACTGCTTAACGAACTCCGCAATCATCTGTAGATACTTATACGTTTCCAGCAGCGGCTGGCGTGAGTCCCCGCCTTCCGCCAGAACGATATCTTCGTGCATCAGAAGCTTGTGCTGCATGACATTCTCCGCTGCAACATAAGAGTCCCGAATTGAACCCGGACCGGATACCGCCGGACCAATGCCGAAGCTGAGAGAAATACGCAAATTCTGCTCAACCCAGGAACGGCATTGCCCGGCAAATAGACGGATTTTCTCCGTCATCTCTTCATCATTGCCGGTGGCCAGGAAGAGAATCGCCGCCCGGTCGGTGCTGATCCACTCCGCCCAGCCCTGCAGATCCGCCCCCCGCGCCAATTCCTGAAAGACATTCATCAGGGCAAACTTAAGCGTATTCTGATCGCCCCTGGTGTATCGATCCTGAAATACCTTCTCGTAGCTGTTAATTTCACTGAGCACAACCGTGAAGCGGGACGAAGGATCGGCTCCGGAGAGCGGCGACAGCTCCTCCATCCGCTGGACGGCATTGTCCAGCCGTTCACTGTGCAGCAGATCGGTGAATAGCTTGCTGCGCTGCAGCAGCAGATTCTCCCTGCTTTTTTTATCATAATCCGTCATATGGTTGATCAGATCTTCCAGCACTCCATCAATGAGCATCATTTCATCCGGCCTGGAGGCGGATTGATCCATCGTCCGGATTTGATGGCCTTCAATCCGGTTCATAATCACCTGAATCGGCTTATAGTTGCGCCGGGTAACATAGATCAGGTATAGAACCGCGCATACCACGGTTCCGAACGCAATCGCCACCCAGAGATAGGAGATCACAGAAACCCAGCTGAACAGGTTGCCGGCCTTGATCCCGCTGGCGAACTTCCAGCCAAGCTTCTCCAGATAAACTGTGTTCAGCAGCTTGCCCTTCTCGGCACCTTCGCTGTCCGAATGGGCCTGGTACAATGTCTGTCCATCGCTTCCATAGATCGTAAGGAAAGACAATTGCTCGTTAACCATACTGTCCACAATCTGTTCAATTCCGCTCATTTTGATATTGATTACAAGCACACCCTCTGAGCCGAAGGGCAGCGGCATTCCTTTATCTATGGTAAGCACACGTACAGGCGTGCGCTGAATGAACTCATCCTTGTATTCTCTGACGGGCTGCCACCCCTCCTTCACCGTGCCGGAGGTAATGTGGCGAATCCAATCTTCGTCTATGAATCCGTTCAGATTCTTTAATCCAGTTTCTGTAATAACGCTTTCATTTTTCTTGTCATATACATAAATGGACTGAATGTAGGACGAGTCGTCTGTCAGAATGCGCAGGTTCTGTGCCACCGCATAGATTGCCCCGGTATCCCTCTGGCCTTCACTGTTGAAATAACGCTTATAGGCATCGCTTCGTTCAGCGGATTCCAGCACCGCCAGCTCGACTTCCTTGATGGTCCGCTCTACATTATCCACTAGATATTTGGCGGCGATACGGTCCGCTTTCTGAGTCTCCGTCCGTGAAATATCGTTAATAAACACAAAAGAGGCGAAAATCAGGATCGTCACAGTAAGCAAAAAAATAGGAAAGTACGACAGCAGCAACCGGCGATACCAAGTACGGAACAATGGACAACCCCCTCTAACAAACGTATGAATATAGGCCGCGGTTCGGTCCCCAATATACGCACGGTAGTAAATATTGGAAGCGCATTCACGAACGGGACTTCGTATGAAGTTCTGCCATTATAGCACATGCCGGGTATACCCGGCCAACCAGAAACGTAATGGAAAATACAGGAATGGCCTATAGAAACCGCATTCCTGTGTCCAGAACCCGCCGCCGTATTCTTGGCTAAACAACAAATCAAAAAGGCGGGATGCACACACCCGTGCAACCCCGCATTCCTATCCACCCAGGCATTGTTAAGCACCTGCCAAGCGGCGAATCGTCACCATTAGTGATTTATAAACCGCTGATTTCTCTGATATACCGGCGGGCCTTCATCGCATATTCCAAAGGATTAGCAAGCGCCGGGTCCTGCTCCGCCTCCACCACGAACCATCCCGTATACTCATTACGGTCCAATTCAGTGAAAATCTCTGCAAACGCGATGCAGCCATCACCAGGCACGGTGAATGCTCCCGCTTTTACCGCCTGCAGAAAGCTGAGCTGCTCCCGCTTGACACGATCGACAACCTCCGGCCGGATATCCTTCAAGTGTACATGCTTGATCCGGGGTATATGAACACGCAGTACCTCTAGCGGATTCTCGCCGGCAAAGGCCAGATGTCCGGTATCGAACAGCAGAGACACCTCATTCGGCTCCGTGAGCTCCATCAGCTGCGTAATTTCGGCCGCGGTCTGGACTCCGGTCCCCATATGGTGGTGATACACAAGCGTCATATCCTTCTCTGCCGCCAGACGGCCCAGGCGGCCCAGCCCCTCCGCAAGTGCAGACCACTCCGTTTCCGTAAACACAGGCTTATCGGCGAACAATGGCGTACCCATTTGCCCCTGTATGCTCCGCCCTTGTTCTGAAACAACGATCACCTTGGCCCCCATCTCATGCAAAAAGTCACGGTGCGCACAAAAGGCCGCCGCAGTCTCCTCATATGGACGTACTGTCAGATATGCGCTGAACCAGGCACTGGCAATCTGAAGTCCGCGGAGCGCAAGCGCCTGATGAAGCCGCTCCGGGTCGCGCGGATATTTGTTGCCCACCTCGCTTCCCTGAAACCCCGCCAGTGCCATTTCACTGATGCACTGCTCAAAGGTATTGTCCCGCCCGAGCTCAGGCATATCGTCATTGGTCCAGGCAATGGGGGCAATCCCCAGCTTCACCGCATGTTCTTTGAACATCATCGCGTCTATCCCTTCCGTTATCCGTAGTAGGACGGGTTCTCAAGCCCGCCGCATGGTTCGTTCATTATTCAAGTGATATCAGGAATTCCGGGCTCAGACTCTATCAGTAGCTGCGTGCTTGATCCAATTGTCCGCGCTTCTGCTCGTAGGCCGCCTGCACCGCTTCGCTGCCGGACACTTCCGGTACTCCGACATGCCACCAGGCGCCGTAGCCATGGGTCATGGTCTTTGGCAGCACCTTGATGTCGATCAGCGTGGACCGATCCTGCTTCCCGGCTTCCTCCAAGGCGCTTCGCAGCTGCTCTGCCGTTGCCGCACGGAAGGTCTTGACCCCATAGCCTGCTGCACTGGCTGCATAGTCAATATGCATCAATTCGCCGCTTAAGCGGCCATCCGGGCCACGGTGGCGGAATTCAGTGCCCATACTGTCCAGGCCTTGTTCCATCTGCAGATTGTTAATGCATCCGAAGCCAGCGTTGTCGAGCAGAATAATGTTGATCTTCTTATTTTCCTGAAGACTTGTCACCAGCTCCGAATGCAGCATTTGATAGCTGCCGTCACCTACCAGTGCGTATACCTCCCGGCCCGGTTCCGCCAGTTTCACACCGAGCGCACCGGAGATTTCATACCCCATACAAGAGAATCCATACTCCATATGATAAGTATCCGGGACAGCAGCATTCCACATGCGCTGCATATCGCCCGGCAGACTGCCTGCGGCTCCAATGACGATAGCATCTTTGGGAATACTCTCATTGATGATCGCAAGCACCCGTGTTTGCGTCAGTGAAGTCTTCAGCTTCGCTGCATACTCCGGGAGCAGCTCATCCAGATGTCCGGCAATCTCAGGTACGAAGAGGCTTTCCAGACTGTTTTCATCCTCATTCCCGGTATACTCTATGCCTGCCAGACGTTTTCTTTCTGCTTCCCACGACTCCTTGGTAGACACGATTTCATCCGTATAAGCGGAACGGTAGCCGCGCTCCTCCAAGGCTGCAGACAATGCAGTCAGACCTTCGGCTGCATCACAGACCACAGCGAGTGCATCCAGCTTGGCAGCATGATAAGGGGAAGCGTTAAGCGTCAGAAACTCCACCCCGGGATGTGTGAATAAGCTTTTTGAACCTGTGGTGAAATCTGTAAAACGGGTTCCTACGCCGATCACCAGATCAGCTGTTGCAGCCAGGGCATTGGCACCGCCGTTGCCGGTAACGCCTATACCGCCCAGATTGTATGCGCAGCCGCTTTCTACAGCACTTTTACCGGCCTGTGTTTCACCGAACGGGATCGCGAATTTTTCTGCAAAATCACGCAATTCCGGTCCGGCGTCCGCATATCGTACCCCGCCCCCGCAGACCAGGAGAGGTCTTTGTTTGCCGGCAATCAGATCTGCCGCCGCCGCGACCTCCTCCGGATGAGGAAGGCGGGGAATGATCCGGTGAATGCGCTTGCGGAAGAAATCAAGCGGGTAGTCCCAAGCCTCGGCCTGCACATCCTGCGGAAGCGCAATCGTAACTGCTCCGGTATCAGCCTGATCCGTCAGCACACGCATTGCATTCAGCAGTGCCGTCATCAGCTGCTCCGGCCGGCAGATCCGGTCCCAATATTTGCTCACGGCCTTGAAGGCATCGTTGACCGTGATCGACAGATTATGAGTATGTTCCATCTGCTGCAGCACCGGATCGGGTTGCCGACTAGCAAATGTATCGCCAGGCAGCAGCAGGACGGGAATCTGATTAGCCGTCGCAGTGGCTGCAGCCGTCAGCATATTAGCTGAGCCAGGTCCCACGGAAGCGGTACAAGCCATAATCCGCCGTCTGCGGCTCTGCTTGGCGAATGCGGTTGCCGCATGAACCATCCCCTGCTCGTTTCTCCCCTGGTAGACGGTCAACCCACCCGGTGCTTCCTGCAGCGCTTGCCCCAGGCCTAATACATTGCCATGACCGAAGACGGTGAATATCCCATGTATGAAGCGCTCCGGCCCGCTGCCAAAATCCACATATTGCTGGTCCAGAAATTTCACCAGTGCCTGCGCTGTCGTTAATCTGATTCGTTCCACATGTATCCCCTCCTCTCGTACCCTTTACTGCCAGCGGGCAGTGACGACTTTTTTGCGTGTATAGAATTCAACCCCGTCGCTTCCGTTCGCATGAAGGTCACCATAGAAGGAATCCTTCCACCCGGAGAAGGGGAAGAAAGCCATCGGTGCCGGTACCCCGACATTGACACCAAGCATGCCTGACTCGATATGTTCCCGGAAATAGCGCACTTTCCCGCCGTCATTCGTAAAAATACAGGCTCCGTTGGCAAATCGTGACGCGTTAGCGATCTCAACCGCCTCCATCACATCCTTGACACGAATCACCGACAATACAGGCGCGAAGATTTCCTCCTGCCAGATTTTCATGTCCCGGGTCACCCCGTCAAACACCGTGGGTCCGATAAAATAACCCTTCTCCTGCACAGCGGCGTCCTCCCGGCCGTCCCTGAGCAGCTTTGCACCCTCAGCCACGCCTTGTTCAATATAAGAGACGGTCCTCTCCTTATGCCCTTGGCGGATAACCGGCCCAAGAAACGTGCCGTCATCCATTCCATTGCCTATCTTCATCAGGTCACATTCTCGCAGCAGGATGGAGATCAGCTCATCCGCCACCTCTTCCTGCACCGTTACCACGGAGCAAGCCATACAGCGTTCTCCGGCAGAGCCGAAGGCTGCATTAACAATCTGGTTAGCCGAAGCCTCAAGATTCGCATCCGCCAGTACGATGGAATGGTTCTTTGCACCTGCTAGCGCCTGTACCCGTTTTAAATGCGCAGTGCCTTTCTTGAATACATATTCCGCCACCGGCTGCGAGCCCACAAAGGAGATTGCTTTGACATCGGGATGCTCCAGCAGTCCGTTCACGACATCATGCGCACCGTTAACCAGGTTGAATACGCCCTTTGGCAGACCAGCTTCCTCCAGCAGCTCTGCAAGACGCGCTGCCAGCAGCGGTGTGCGTTCAGAAGGCTTCAGTACAAAGGTATTGCCACAGGCAATAGCGAGCGGGAACATCCAGCAGGGCACCATCATTGGGAAATTAAAAGGCGTAATGCCGCCAACCACACCGATGGGATAGCGATACATCCCGGACTCGATTCCTGTTGCAATATCCGGCAGCTGCCGGCCCATCATTAGTGTCGGCACACCGGTGGCGAACTCCACACACTCGATGCCGCGCTGCACCTCGCCGTACGCTTCTTTGAAGCTTTTTCCATTCTCCAGTGTGATTGTCTTCGCCAGTTCATCCCAATGGTCTACTAAAAGCTGCTGGTATTTGAACAATATTCGCGCTCTGCGCGGCACCGGTGTCTTGGACCATCCTTCAAAAGCCGTCTTCGCCGCAGCCACAGCCCGGTCCAGGTCTGCCCTCCCGGACAGCGGAACCCTCGCTAATTCTTCACCTGAAGCCGGATTATACACCGTCTCCGTCTGCTTCGTATCCGCCTCTACCCATTGCCCGTCAATATAATTATTCAGCACTTTCGCGGTTTGCTGTTCCATCCTGCTCCACTCCTTCGACTCTAGTAATCTGTTCCTGCTATATGGAATGAACTTAAGAATCTTGCATGCTGTATTGGAGGAATCCTTGGACCACAAGAGCAAGAGTCAATTCAATCAGCTTTCCATCATTCTTAAGTTCAGCTTATCTAGTAGGTTTGCTTCGAGATGATGCTCTAAATTGGTGTTCTCCGCTTCTACAGCCTTCTTAATCCAAGCCTAAACCCACTTCTTCATTAGTGCTTAAGAACGCTTCCAATTCGTCCAGGGTTGGCATGGCGTCCGAGCAGCTGTGGCGGGAGATGACGATGGAGGCGGAAGCACTGCCCCGGCGCATGGCCTCGCTGACAGTGTCTCCCCGCATCAGACTGTGGATGAAGGCCGAGGCATAAGAATCTCCGGCTCCAAAAGTCTTCAATACCTTGGCGGGAAAAATACCGCTCCGGTGCTTTTTCCCGTCTGCCGTGTAGGAGATAGAGCCGCTCCCGCCGTGTTTGATGACCACCAGCTTCGCCCGGTGCGAGAACCAGCGGCTGGCCGTTGCTTCATCGTCTGCGCCTTTCTCGTTGTAGAGGTTCTCCATACTGTCGAATTCCTCACGGGTACCGATGATGCAGTCGCATTTCTCTGCAGCCAGGTTATAATAGACAGCCGTTTCTGCGGCAGATTTCCATGTGTAAGGGCGGTAATCCAGATCAAAAAATGTAGTGACATTATGCTTACGGGCAAATTCCAGCGCCAGAAATACAGCCTCGCGGGAGGGGCTTTGTGCCAGTGCGGTACCTGAGATCAGCAGCGCTTTGGACTTCTGGATGTACTCTTCCGAAATCTCCTCCGTAGTCAGCAGCAAATCTGCTACATGGTCCCGGTACATGAGAATGCTGCATTCTTGCGGGCTCTTGATTTCTGTAAAAGCAAGCCCGGTCACCGCACCGGTCCGGTCAACCGTCACCTGACTGTCGTCAATACCGTTGTTCTGCAGATAGGTGCGGATAAACCGGCCCATCTGATCATCGGCAATCTTGCCGATGAAGCCGGTGCGCATGCCCAGCCGCGCCGTGCCAATTACAATATTGGCGGGGGAGCCGCCGACATATTTGGTGAATGTCAGCGTCTCTTCCATAGGTCTTCCGGTTTCATTGGCATTAAGGTCAATACATAGCCGGCCGACGGCGATTAAATCCAGCGGCCGGGCGGGATCGAACTGTAAACCGTTCATAGTGGCGCCTCCTTGAAAAAGCTTTCAGTGGAAAGAACACTTAGGAAGAATAGTCTGAGATGGTTTGAGTGAAATTGAATGAGACTGAATGAGATTGAATGAGATTAATTGAGATTGATTGAGATTGATTGAGATTGATTGAGGCTGAGTGAGACTGAGTGAGATTCATGAGACTCATGAGATTAAGTGAAATTGGTGAAATCGAATTAAATGAATCGATTTAAATGAATTAAATAAAATGAAATGAAAAAGTATTCGAGACAATCTCTGCTTATTTTGAAAACAACAATCATCGGGGGAAGGGTAAGCGCTTAACCTAATTTTCTACTTAAGTATAGTTGAGAAGTCTTGGTTTGGCAATCCCGAATTTGAAGCGTTTCCATAATTCCGGCCCATTCGGCGGCAAATGAATAGAACCAAGGACAGATATTGGATCATGACCAAAGCCGAACACGCTGTACACACTCAATTGGAAAAAGTGAACTTAAATCTTCCCATCCCCTATCTCCGCAAGCATCAGTTGGAAAAAGTAGAGTTAATCCGACCGATTCGCACCCTTAAAGCGCATTTTGCTTGAATTAAGTTTCCTTTTTCCAACTATTCCTTCTACAGATAGCTTTTTAGCCCATTTAAGTTTACTAATTCCACTTCACTTCGCCGGGATTCCGATGGCCCCCTTCCTACTACCCTTCCTATTCCTACTCCTTCTTCCATCCCCTACTCCTACTCCTGCCTTGCTCTTGCCCTTGCCCTTGCCCTTGCCCTTGCC
>NZ_LVWH01000116.1:0-1195 GCF_001909045.1 Paenibacillus sp. P3E
CTGCTCTACGGCCATGGCGACGGCGGCGGCGGTGTCACCCGCGAGATGCTGGAATACATCCGCCGTGCAGACCTGATGGTCGGCCAGCCGGCCAGTACCTTCAGCAGCGCCGCGGATTTCTTCGCAGGCATGGAGGAGCGGCAGCCCAAGCTGCCCGAATGGCGCGGCGATCTGTATCTGGAGCTGCACCGCGGCACCTATACCACACATGGCCGTAACAAGCGGAACAACCGCAAGGCGGAGATTCTCTACCGCGAGGCTGAGCTGTGGCAGACCCTGGCCGCTCCTGCCATGAAGCCCGAGCTGCGCAGCAGCAGTGCCGAACAGCTGCATCACGGCTGGAAGCGGATACTGCTGAACCAGTTCCACGACATTATTCCCGGCTCGGCCATCACCGAAGCCTATGAGACTTCGGAGAAGGAATACCGCGAGGTGTTCGCCCTTGGTGAGGCAGCGCTGCAGCCGGGGCTGGAAGCCCTGGCGGCTCAGGTCACAACAGCAGGCGAAGGCCAGCCTTACGTGCTGTTCAACAGCCTCGGCTGGGCGCGTGATGCAGTCGTTGCCATTCCATGGGCAGATACAGACTCAACAAATACAGAATCAACAGATAGAGAACGAACAGATGCTGAACCAACGGATGGAGAACGAACAGATAATAATCGGAACTTAACGGCTTATGACGCGTCAGGAAATGCACTTCCGATAGATCTCTTCGCCGGTTTGCCTGCTGCGGACGTTGCGCTGGACCCGACAACAGATCACCGGACCGCTTACATTCATGTCCCGGCCATCCCGGCTATGGGGTATAAGACGATCTGGTTGAGACGCGGGGAACGGCCAACGCCGGGAAGCCTGGAAGCAGTGAATAGGCCGGAACGCACCGTCCTGAATGACCACTGGGAGACCCCGCACTACCGCCTGACGTTCAATGAACGGGGCGAAATCACCAGCCTGTTCGACAAAGCGGCCGGCCGGGAAGTGGTGCAGCAGGGCGGACGGGCCAACCAATTCCACTTCTTCCATGACCGTCCGACACTCTGGGATGCCTGGGATATCGACAGCCGCTATGAAGCCCAGCCCGCTGGCGAGGCCGAGCTGGTGGAGAAATACGTGCTTCACTCCGGCCAAGTCCGGGATGTGCTGAGATTCCGCTGGACGCTGGGCCAGTCGCTGATCACCCAGGATCTGATCCTGT
>NZ_LVWH01000117.1:0-1185 GCF_001909045.1 Paenibacillus sp. P3E
CAGGAACATCAAAAACTAAAACGTTCATAAAAGTATTTATTCCTTCCCCCATACAACTTTGTTAATGATCTTTGTGTAGCTTTGTATAATCTTAATAACCTTAGTAGATATATTAGTGTCTATATAATCGTTAACTGGAACCGCAATCTCCTTATGTTCCCACATTGCTCTACAAAGCAAAACAGATTGTAAAACATCTTCTTTTCGTATTCCACCTAAGATAATAGCCCCTTTGTCTAAGGATTCAGGACGCTCTGTCGAAGTTCTAATTGATACTGCAGGAAAACCTAAAATTGATGCTTCTTCGGGTACTGTACCGCTATCTGAGAGTACACAAAAAGCATTAAGTTGAAGTTTATTATAATCAAAGTAACCGAAAGGTTTTAGGTTTCTAACCAAGGGATGAAATTTAAAATTCCTTTTTTCAATATGCTTTTCACTTCTAGGATGAGTTGAGTAAATCACAGGCATTTGATAATACTCAGCAATTTCATTTATAGCACTCATTAACGAAAAGAAGTTCGTCTTATTGTCTATATTCTCCTCTCGATGAGCTGATACTAAAATATACTCTCCTTTGTTTATGTTTAAGTTCTCCAAAATCTCACTATTATTAATATTCGCTAAGTTAGTATTGATTACTTCGGTTAAAGGAGAACCCGTAACAAATATATGTTCTTTCCGATAACCTTCGGAGATTAAATATCTTCTTGCATGTTCAGTATACGGTAAATTAACATCTGCTATATGGTCAACAATCTTCCTATTAATTTCTTCAGGGAGATTTTGATCGAAGCATCTATTACCCGCCTCCATATGAAAAATCGGGATTTTCAATCTTTTCGCTGAAATTGCTGATAATGCTGAATTCGTATCACCCAAAATCAAAAGAGCCTCTGGTCTTAATTTTTCAAATATGCCATAGGATTTTGCGATAATATTCCCCATAGTTTCCCCTAAACTATCTCCCACACTATTTAAATAAAAGTCAGGTTCCCGAATTCCCAATTCATCAAAAAAAACCTGATTCAATGTATAGTCCCAATTTTGACCAGTATGTACGAGTATATGTTCGAAATAAATATCCATTTTTTTTATAATTTCGCTTAATCTAATAATTTCCGGTCTTGTTCCTACAATAGTCATTACTTTCATTTTATTCATAATACAACCCCTCATTAACAT
>NZ_LVWH01000118.1:0-1151 GCF_001909045.1 Paenibacillus sp. P3E
CATTCATTCAATCAATCCTTTCTTAATTAGTTTCTGGGAATATTACTGTTAAAACTGTTCATCAAACTCAATACTATTCCCTTCAAAACCATGAATTGTAATCCCAAAACCGTTAATTTTATCTAAGGTTGCCCCTCATACGTATCCTCATCAATAGACCGCCCCACCCTAGAGTCAAAATCGTGCGCCTCCGCATGAGAGTACCCGCTGTAGTAATCATAGCCAAGGCTCGTGTACCCGAACAAGTTATCCGGCCTCGACCAGTTCAGATCGAATTTCTCCGGGGCTTCGGTACGTCAGCCAAAGAACGAGTTCCGTATAGATTACTACAGACAAAAGAAAACGACACATAGTCATGAACTACATGTGGTTGATTCAGTACCATTATAATACATGGGTATTCCATGGGTCAGATGAGTTGTTTGTTGGTTGAAGGATGGAATACGGCAGGGGTAGATTATTAATCAGCCGCCAAGTTACCCTTGATTTCATCAGCTAATTCAAGTACTTTTCTCCATTCAGGTGTAGTTCTAACAGAATTAACATTCCATGTATCACTCTTCTGTAACTCTAAAACTAAGTTTCTCAATATAGAACTTTTGTACATCACTTCATCACTAATAAACTCAGCATCATTCAATCTTTCCAAGGTCTCAACGTGTAAAAATGATGTAACCCCTGTATCAAATTCTCTTGTAACAAGTAAGTTCCGCACTTATTAATCGTATCTTCATATAGCTCCATAAGTTTCTTTATTGAGATTTTCTCCATTTAACAAATCACCCTTAATAATGAATAATCGTAGCTCCATCGCCAGGTAACGGTTTATAATATCCTACCTGCGATGTCGGTGAAAAAAAACCACAGACGAGGGTTAGTCGCTTGTGGTTCAATCTCATTGCATTCGCTTTTTGTGGCAAGCTAGTACTTCAATTTTTCAAAAGGTAATTCAAATAAATCCAAATCATTTTCAACAATTTTCATTATACTACAAACAACTAAATAACGATTACCACTAGATAACAGAACAACTATATCATTAGCTTTAATTTCCTTCTGCAGCTTTTCATTTACATATTTAACTTCATCATCGCTAACTTCTACAATTATTAAATCAGGTAGCACTCTAGGTAATTCTACATATTGAACAC
>NZ_LVWH01000119.1:0-1146 GCF_001909045.1 Paenibacillus sp. P3E
GTATATGAACATTCATTTTATTATTCACGAAGCTTTTGAGGGGCCAGGGACTTTTATGTCTTGGGCTAAAGTAAAGGAATATAATGTTAGTTACACATCTGTATACCTAGGAGAAAAGGTACCTGATGCCATAGAAAATATTGATTTTCTTATCGTTTTAGGTGGACCGCAATCCCCTGACACAACTATAGAGGAATGTCCACATTTTGACGCGGCAGCTGAAATTAAAATTATTAAAAATTGTATAGATGCAAAAAAAGTAGTATTAGGAGTGTGCTTGGGAGCCCAGCTTATTGGAGAAGCTCTCGGTGCAAAATATGAGCATAGCCCTGAGACTGAGATAGGATGCTACCCAATTACTTTTACTGAAGAAGGTCAAAATAATGATCTTTTTACACACTTTGGTAAAACAAGCATTGTTGGACATTGGCATAATGATATGCCAGGATTAACATCTAATAGTCAGATAATTGCATATAGCGAGGGGTGCCCTAGACAAATTGTAAGATATCAGAAGTTTGTGTACGGTTTTCAATGCCATCTGGAATTTAACCCTGAGTTGATTGAGTTATTGATCGAAAATTCAAAAGAAGAACTGTCTCGTGGATTAAATAAAAGTTTTGTTCAACAGCCTGAAAATTTACGTAAAAACAATTATGCAAAAATGGAAGAGCAATTAAATGTCTTTTTGACTAAATTAGTTAGAGAATATAACTCCAGATAATTATCAATTAATTAAAAATATTAACTATTTTGGATAAGGTTAGCCATTTGTGCTATGTCACGATTAAATATATGTCTGAAAAAAGTTAATCCATAAAGCGATCGATATCGATCGCTCTTTTATGTGCGCCTCACAGTCGCACTATCTAGGTGGTTCAAATCCACCCGGTGACTTTACCCTTTAAAGTGCCGTAGCCGAAGCAGACTTCCGGCAACCGAAGGTTGCCGGAAGGGCAGGGTGTCTTCCGTAAGGAAGAATCCGAAGGGCCTGCAGGCAAAGTCCAGCCCGGAATGCAGTGAACCAGAGGTGGCGGCGATGCTGGGTGACCCGCCGTAAAAACGGGGAAACCTATACGAAATCGTATATCTTACAGGAAAACACACAAAGGGAAATGACCTGCAAGACTCATCGACGTGATTAGG
>NZ_LVWH01000120.1:0-1140 GCF_001909045.1 Paenibacillus sp. P3E
GCTATGGAGTTATGTAGGGAATATATATAAGATATTGATTAATGTCATAATGATTCCCTTAATTGGTATCTATTTATCGTCCCAAGAGCTAGGATTATGGTATACCATGACCAGTTTAGGTGCGTTAGCTTATCAACTAGATTTTGGGTTTTTACCCACTATTACCAGGAATATTACATATTGCTGGAGTGGTGCATCAGATATATTAAAGGAAGGTATATCTGAAAAAAAAGTAGATGATAATCAAGGAATAGATAAAAAACTAATGAATTTATTACTACATTCAAGTAAAAGGATTTATTTGGTGATATCGGTAAGTGCCTTTTTGGTTTTGTCTATTTTTGGTTCTTTATATCTTCTGACAATTACTACTCATGAAGGTATTGAAGATTTTATGATTGCATGGCTCATATACTGCATCGGGATTTTTCTGAATATTTATTATGAATATTGGAGTGCTTTTTTGAGAGGCACTGGCTTAATAAAGGAATCTCAAAAAGCTCAAATTATAGCTGGGAGTATTCAATTGTTAATTACATCAATTGGATTATTTTTGCATCTGGGTCTGATAGCTATATCAATTTCTTTTTTTGTAAGTGGATTGGTTTTAAGACAAATATCACGATACTACTTTTATAAAAAACATGATTCACACGATTTTTTTGATAAAAACAATAAAACTATTAATACTGAAAACAAAGGTATTATTTCGAGAATATGGCACAATGCTTGGAAATCAGGATTAACCTCTATTGGTACTTACATTATCACGCAGGGTACTATAATTCTTTCTTCAACATTTTTAGGATTGGAGATGACTGCTTCTTATGGACTGACTCTTCAATTGTTTAGTATAGTAGCTACTATAGCCTCAATTCCATATAATAGTTATTTGCCAGCTGTAAATGAAGCACAGTTAAGAAAAGACAAAGTTAAATTAGTCAATATAATTTCATTTACTACAGTATGTGCGTGGCTTTGTTATATAATTGGATGGATGATAATAGTTTTTGTTGGAAAACCTTTATTAGAAGCATTGAATTTCCAAACGCCATTACTTACAGAAAATGTACTCTTATATATGGGGTTATACCTATTTTTGGAGTTTAATCATTCTTATTTCGGTAATATTATCACTAC
>NZ_LVWH01000121.1:0-1133 GCF_001909045.1 Paenibacillus sp. P3E
TTTAGATACTATACTATATTAGATTAGAGATGAAGAGTATGTTGGAAAAAGTAAACTTGTTTTGCTTTCCGCACGCCGGTGGTTCATCTACCATCTATAGCAAATGGAATAGTAAGACACCTGCATGGCTTGAAGTCATCCCAATTGAGTTACCCGGAAGAGGAAGCCGATACTCAATAGAATTATGTTCAAGTATGAACGAAATTATTAATGACGTTTATAATCAGATTGTTTCAAAAAACGTAAATACTCCGTACTTTTTGTTTGGGCACAGTATGGGAGGTATTATTGCATATGAACTTTACTATAAGATGTTGCATTCAGAATCACCGCTTCCAGAATGTATCATCATATCCTCAATAAGCCCGCCCCACATCTTAAAAACAGAAAAGAAGATACATCAACTTTCGAAACGCTTATTTCTAGAAGAGATTCAGCAGTATGGCGGGACACCGATGGAACTTCTCAATGATGGGGATTGGCTTGAATTTATCATGCCAATTCTCAGAAGTGACTTTAGGATTATTGAGAATTATGAAGGTATTCTTAGACGAAAAATGAATTGCGACCTGCACGTAATATATGAGATGCAAGACGAACTTAGAGAAAAACAAATGAAAGAATGGAAGCAGTACTCTAATAAATATTGTACATTTAAGGCTTTTTATGGTGGACACTTCTTCATAAAAGATAGCGAGGATATTGTAGTTGATCATCTTACACAAACCGTAAATAAAATAAAGAAACAATATGAGATACAGGGGGCACAAGGATAATGAAGCTAAATAAAGCAAATGTTGAACAAATATTGCCTCTAACAACCATGCAAGAAGGGATGTTATTTCATTTTTTGAATAATGAGGAACATAATGGAAAATATCATGAACAACTTGTGATTGAATTGAAGGGTGATTTGGAATATGAATACTTTTCTAAAGCATGGGAATATGTTATAACATCAAACAAAATGTTAATGACTGTGTTCATATGGGATAAGATTGAAAATCCGGTCCAAGTTGTATTGAAAAAGCAGGAACTCCCGCTAACCTTTTTGGACATTCGTGATAGTTTAACATATTCTGAATCAATTAATAAGATAAAACAAAAAGATATCGAAAACATCAATTTAAATC
>NZ_LVWH01000122.1:0-1064 GCF_001909045.1 Paenibacillus sp. P3E
GATCTGGAATGAAGCAAACATTATCATTATAGCCTTTATAAATTGTATATAAGGAACAAATTCATAATCTGAACTCATTCAAATTGAAATATTCTGAAGCAGAGTCTGGAAGTCATTAGAAAGAAGATAGGAGCAAGTGGAATGGGGAAATTATTAAGCATTGCCCAGCGTCTGGTGAAAAAGGCACGAGAAATTGACGCAATTAAAGAAGAGCGACATTCGTTGTTTTCAAAAAATAGAAGCCAATGAAGAGCAAATCATTCAAATGCATTACAAAATGGAGTTTAAAAGGCTTGAATGTATGTACTTAAAGCAAGAGCAAATGAAGGAGGATATGGTGTACCGGAAGTTGAAGAAATCAACGAAAATAACAGCTGCCGTAGAACAAGAACTGATGATCATTAGGGAGCACTTGGAGAAAACGGGTAAATCATCTTTCAGTGCTTGCGATGAAAAAGTGGAACAGATTTCTGGCTCAGTCCTTACGGATTATCTAGAGACGGTTCAGGACTTTAATAGATCTCAACTAAAGGACAGAAAGGATGAATAGTTAAAGCCCATGTATTTCCAGAGCTTTTTTCATATGGGATTGCAGGAGGACGTATTTAGACAGTTTGAAGATCAAGTCGTAGAGTGGTCTTTTGAGAATTCACGTTTGAATAGAATGGAAAAGAGTCATGAATCATGAGTATTGATAGAGTCAGCGGTGCTTTGTTAGGATGGGTAGGTGCGCTATTCATACTATCCCTTATATCACCCAATCCTACAATAGTGTAATCATGTTACGCGGCGGCTTCGCCAATTGCTTAGATGACCACGTCCCATGTACGGTTTTCAGAAGTTCAAGTGAGCCACTTCTTTCAGAGTGAAACAAGTACGGATGATCTTTGATGAAGGATGCCCGGCGTTTGTTACGATAGGTAAAATTGTACAATGAGTGGAATCTATTTACAAATGAAAGAATATAGTGCTAATATAATGTAAATAAATTCAATAGCTCTCATATATGCTCAGAAATAAGGCCTGAGCATTTCTACCGGATATACGACTATGGGGGATCTAAC
>NZ_LVWH01000123.1:0-1046 GCF_001909045.1 Paenibacillus sp. P3E
TATTTAGAAAACAGATTACTGAAAAAGCTTATGAAGTGGAATATGTTCATTTCGATGATAAAGAATTTTGTAATAAACTAAAAAGAGCCGAACAAGTTGTTGGAGAAGATTTATTAAACATATTGTTCAATTTCGAATCAGCGCTTGCAATTGGATCATCTTTGTTCAGTATTATATTGTTAACGATAACTGAACGATTTTATGTCGTTTCCGTTATAATCATGTTAATGATTGTTGTTAACTTATGTATAAAGATGAGAACTGAAATTATAGTTAGGAAATTCAATCGAGAAATGACTCTTGAAGGCAGGACAGGGGATTATTTAAGAGATATTCTAAGCAATTCAAAGTTTGTACGAGAGATGAGGATATACAATTCAGCAAGCTATTTTATGGATTTGTGGGAAAAAACAATAAAGTATCAGCATAACAAACGAATGACGAAAAGACGTTCTGAGATCAAAATAGGTATGATTACGACCACTATCCAGTCCATTTCTATTTTCATTGTATTATATCTGCTTATCAAAGACATCTCAATGGTTGAAAACATATCAATCGGTTTGATATCTACGATATTTTTAGCCCTTGTTCAATCTGGAAATAAGATTTTAACACTAACATGGCCACTAAGCAAACTTTATATCAACTGCACAAGATTGTATGATTTTCATGAATTCATGACCTATCCTAGCGCTGAAAATCAATCAATAGATCTAGCGATCCCTATTCATTCAGTGAATATGGAGAATGTAAACTTTCGCTACAAAAATTCTGAGAGTGATGTTCTATCAAATATCAATCTTGATATCAAAAAAAATGAAAAGGTTGTGATCGTAGGAAACAATGGAGCTGGTAAATCAACTTTAATAAAGTGCATAATTGGGCTTTATGAACCAAATGAAGGTCAGATTCTTTGGAATCATGAAAGAAAAAGAGTCAATAATTTCTCAATTATATTCCAAAATTACATTAAATTCGAAATGACTTTAAGAGAAAATGTTTCCTTGGGGAATCTTAAACAAATCAATAATGATGAATTAATT
>NZ_LVWH01000124.1:0-1033 GCF_001909045.1 Paenibacillus sp. P3E
CCGAGGCAGTTTCGTTGTTCGCCACGTCCTTCGTCGGCTCCTGGCGCCTAGGCATCCTCCGTGTGCTCTTATTAGCTTAACCATCGCTCCGGTGTTTCGCTTGTTCGCTCATCTTGTTTTAAACAGCGCTCCCGGATGAATCCGTTCGCTAGTCTGTTTAAAGCCAAAGGTCGCTTCACAATCGAAAACCTTCGCTTCCAGCATACTAATAACTATTTCAACTTGTTTACACAAGTTTCAGCTAAAAGATGTTCTAAAACGCATTTTCGTTTCGGTATCCAGTTTTCAAGGATCAAGGTACTACATTATACTATTTCATGTAAAACATTTTGGTGGAGCCAAGCGGGATCGAACCGCTGACCTCCTGCTTGCAAGGCAGGCGCTCTCCCAGCTGAGCTATGGCCCCATAAAGGGATATAATGTTATATGGTGGGCCTTGGTGGACTCGAACCACCGACCTCACCCTTATCAGAGGTGCGCTCTAACCAACTGAGCTAAAAGCCCATATAACATATATAACATTTTGAATCAACCAAAGGATTGGTTGTCCGCTTGGCAGCGTCCTACTCTCCCAGGACCCTTCGGTCCAAGTACCATCGGCGCTGGAGGACTTAACGGTCGTGTTCGGGATGGGTACGTGTGGAACCCCTCCGCTATCGCCACCAAACGCATACGAAAGAGACTTGCTCTTTCAAAACTGAACACGAGTGAGTGTTCGAACCCAAGGGTTCTAGTGGAAGTCAAGCTTCCGATTTGAATGTTTCCGTTGCAGGAAACGATTCTCCATAGAAAGGAGGTGATCCAGCCGCACCTTCCGATACGGCTACCTTGTTACGACTTCACCCCAATCATCTACCCCACCTTCGGCGGCTGGCCCCCTTGCGGGTTACCCCACCGACTTCGGGTGTTGTAAACTCTCGTGGTGTGACGGGCGGTGTGTACAAGACCCGGGAACGTATTCACCGCGGCATGCTGATCCGCGATTACTAGCAATTCCGACTTCATGCAGGCGAGTTGCAGCCTGCAATCCGAA
>NZ_LVWH01000125.1:0-966 GCF_001909045.1 Paenibacillus sp. P3E
TTCGGATTGCAGGCTGCAACTCGCCTGCATGAAGTCGGAATTGCTAGTAATCGCGGATCAGCATGCCGCGGTGAATACGTTCCCGGGTCTTGTACACACCGCCCGTCACACCACGAGAGTTTACAACACCCGAAGTCGGTGGGGTAACCCGCAAGGGGGCCAGCCGCCGAAGGTGGGGTAGATGATTGGGGTGAAGTCGTAACAAGGTAGCCGTATCGGAAGGTGCGGCTGGATCACCTCCTTTCTATGGAGAATCGTTTCCTGCAACGGAAACATTCAAATCGGAAGCTTGACTTCCATTAGAACCTTTGGGTTCGAACACTCACTCGTTGCTCAGTTTTGAGAGTTGAAGCTCTCAAGTATTACCTTGATCCTTGAAAACTGGATACCGAAACGAAAATGCGTTTTAGAACATTCCTTTAAGCTGAACTTGTGTAAACAAGTTTATATTATAGCGATGCTAGCGATTTTCCCTTTGGGAAAACGCAATGGTTAAGCTAATAAGAGCACACGGAGGATGCCTAGGCGCCAGGAGCCGACGAAGGACGTGGCGAACAACGAAACTGCCTCGGGGAGCTGTAAGCAAGCTTTGATCCGGGGGTGTCCGAATGGGGAAACCCAGCTGTGGTAATTCGCAGTTACTCATACCTGAATACATAGGGTGTGCAGAGGCAGACCAGGGGAACTGAAACATCTAAGTACCCTGAGGAAGAGAAAACAATAGTGATTCCGTCAGTAGCGGCGAGCGAACGCGGAACAGCCTAAACCAAGGGGCTTGCCCCTTGGGGTTGTGGGACGTCTCACATGGAGTTACAAAGGAATATGGTAGGTGAAGAGGTCTGGAAAGGCCCGCGATAGAGGTAAAAGCCCTGTAACCTAAACTGTGTTCTCTCCGAGACGGATCCCGAGTAGTGCGGGGCACGTGAAACCCCGTATGAATCCAGCAGGACCATCTGCTAAGGCTAA
>NZ_LVWH01000126.1:0-92862 GCF_001909045.1 Paenibacillus sp. P3E
GAAGTAAAGACATTTTTATTGGTATATAAGCATGATCAGATAAAATCTTTTTAAATAAACGCATAGTAACACATCCTTTTGTGTTTACGATTTTTCTTCATTTCCCAACAATTACTATAATTCACATGTCATATTTTGCGCAATGATTACTTTATCAAACTAAAGTATGATTAAACTACCTGTGTAACGGGTAGGAGGATAACACCATGATATTACTAACGGTTAAAATGCACGGTAGAGTAGGCGATGAAAGTGACTTTGTTGAGATCCATTTGTCTGATGTAAATTATATTGATCTATGGGACCGAACCAAAAATTCCACAAAGGTTTTAGCTTTTCACACTTCAGCAGGTTCATACTTGGCTATTACTACGCTGCATGATATTGCTGAGGTCTGGAAAAAATACGGATTTGATTTAATAGGAAATTCAACTGTTGTTAATAACAATAGAGTAGCGTGTATAAAAACATTAAATCATAATGGATCTGTCATAAAATTTGTAGACGGATCTCGTGTTAAAGTACGCAAGCAAATTTAAAGTTAAAAGTCAATGGGTGTAGTGGGGCTGTACCCTATTTTTTTTCGTCACCGTTCGACAGCGTTTTCATTACTTGTCTGATATATTAACCACATGAAGAACTTGTACTAAATGATGAAGGAAATATTATTCACATTATGTAAACGTTCTAGATGGGAGTACTCCATAAGGAGTACTTTGTACCGGGTCGGAGCAGCTAATGCCGCTCAGCCTACTTTAATAAACTCATAGAGATCATCAATGTTGCAACCTATAGCTGTTGCTATTGTCTTTGCGGTGGACAATTTCATGACTTTCCGATTATTGGCGTAATCGGAAATCTGGGCTTTAGATAACCCAGTTACTTCAGACAGCCATTGTTGCGTTTTTCCAATCTCTCGGAGTCTTTGTTTAAGTAGGCAACGACCAGGTTTATAACCCATAGTCGAGCCTCACAAACATTACATATTTTTCATTGCATAAGAACCTTTGTTCGCTTATTATTGTTTTAATCAGCATAGAACGGAGCATGATGCTATGTCTAACGATGAAATAAGAGAAAAAATACTAAAGACTGGCGATGAAGAATTAATCAAACTTATGAAACAAGTAATATTATTAGATGCAAATGAATTAGAAGAGGCTATAAACACTCATTTGGAATTACCTAAATAGACTGGTCACTCAGGACCGGCTAATTATTTTTGAAAGTTCGTAGCAGTTCCTCTATTATCTTTCTTTTTTCCTCCGGCAACTTAATTATTTCATCTGCTATTTTCATTTTTGACTCATATATTAAATCTTCTTTTGTCTTTTCCTCATTTATAATTCCTGTATTCTCCATATGTCCCGCCTGAATCATAAGTTCCTTATAATCCACTGCTAATGGCTTAGACAACTTTTTCAAAACGTCCGGAGAAGGTATTCCTCGGTTCCCCCTTTCTAATTGCGATATGTAGGAATGAGAAACGCCAGAGTATGTGTTTAGTTGTCGTATGGATAGCTTTCTTTCTTCCCTTTTTTTCCTCAAGTACAATCCAAATTCTGTATTATTCAAAAGTAACCACCTCTATTGTTATTATAGACACAGTTGCAAACATATTTAAAATAAAATATAAAAAAGTGGTTGCAAATGTGTTTATTATGTTGTATATTGTGGTTACAAAAGGAAACACACAAAAGTAACCACGAAGGGAGAACGAAAATGAATATATCTTTTAAAGACCCTAAAAAATTCAGCAAGATTCTAATGATTAATGGTTATAACCAAAGAAAGTTTGCAAGTGCTGCTGATATATCTGGCCCGTATATGAGCCAAATTATCAAAGGTAAAAGAAATCCAAGTCCTAATATGGCAAAGAAAATTTGTGACACTTTAGATTTGAAATTTGATGATATTTTTTTTATCGATAGTGGTTACAAAAGTGACCGAAATAAAACAGCATAAGGAGTGATTATGTATGGACCAATTAGAAATTTTCAATCAAGACGGAAAGCTCGTAGCTGATAGCCGCCAAATTGCAGACATGACAGAAAAAAGACACGCTGACTTAATTCGAGATATTGAAGTCTACAAAAGCATCATTGATCAAAACGCAAATTTGCGTTCTGACTCATTCTTTGTTGAAAGCACATACCAATCCGGCACAGGTAAATCATACAAAATGTATCTCTTAACTAAAATCGGTTGTGACATGGTGGCCAACAAAATGACAGGTACTAAAGGCGTTTTATTTACAGCTACTTATGTAAGCAAATTTGAAGAGATGGAAAGAAAGTTGTCTGAGCCTAGCGACATTGAAAGATTCCTTTACAATCCAGACACGATCATCAAGATAGCTCAGAACTGGAAAGAGGAAAAAGTTCTGAGAATTGCTGCTGAAGAAAAAATTGAAGCAGACAAGCCGAAAACAATATTCGCTGATGCAGTGTCAGCCTCTAATGATTCGATCTTAGTTGGTCAACTGGCAACTTATCTGAAGCAAAACGGCGTTGATATCGGACAAACACGGTTGTTTCAATACCTCAGAGAAGAAGGTTACCTTTGCAAGTCTGGTGAGCGCCGAAACCTTCCAACACAAAAAGGAATGGAACTTAAATTATTTGAGGTCAAAGAATTCACGGTAAACGGTAATACCGGTAGCAGAATAAAATCAACTCCTAAAGTGACAGGTCGCGGACAGATCTACTTTTTAAATAAGTTTCTCAACAAAGCTTCGTGATAAACACTCTCATTAATCTACCAAAGATATATTGATAGTGAAAGGAATATATTTACAGGAGGCGCACACAATGACACTCGAAGAAATGCCAGAAGTACTTACGGCGCAGCACATTGCGGATTACCTGGGGTTATCAAGATATACAATCTACGAGCACTTTAAACTACCCATAGAAATGGGCGGCATCCCAAACTTTCAAGTTGGTAAGAGATCTCGTAAGACCTTAAAGTCGGATTTCATCTTATATCTTAATCGGCAGCGCAGCTATAGAGATGAAGTATCAACCCAGCGTATGAAAAAAATTCAGGGAGTACGCTCCATATCTTAAGGAGGGACAAGCAATGGCTAAAAGACGCGAGGACCTAGCGAAACTGACGCTGGTAATTCCATTTCGAAAACCGGACAAGCCCAAGCATAACCAGTACCGGACGTTCACGCCGATGTGTGGCTGTGGTGAACATGAAGCAGAGTGGGAAGTATACGAAACGCTCCAGCCCCATTGCGATAGCTGCATGCAGGAAGCCATGACAAGTAAGATCAAGCCGTTTGTACGGCCATTGGGAGGATTTGACGATGCAAGCTAAACAAATGTTTGGTGTATTCATCAAAGATGATGATGAACTTTTTGTAATGAACGTAGATGAAGTTTTTCATTATTTGTCTGCGAAATCAGCATTGTTTCTAAACTACGGAGTCCATACGAATGGCGAAAATGTATCAGTATGGGAAGTATCTGCCGGTGCAAATGGAAAATTAGCTGAAGTGTACATCAATGAGTTTTTTGAAGGATTTGAAGACGAGGGTATCTTCATACGAAAAGTTTCCGAGTGGAGGGATGGCCGTGAATGAATTCATTGTAGACACCACTTGCGGCCGGCACTTCCAATGGTCGGCCCCGGACTATGAAAGCTTGCTGCAGTCGTTACTATTTCGAGGATACAAAGCCAAGTTTATCATGCCACTTGCTGAATACAACGAACTAACCGCATTCCGGGAAGAGGTAGAAAGAGAGCTGAAAGAATCTGCTTAAGACGGTACTGGACATAATCAAACATTATGAGAAGGGAGGGAAGGAGGATGGTAGAACCAACGGATCCGAGAGTATTCCTAGAGATGGCGAAGATGGCGAAGGAGAGAGGGAATCTGACGGGACCACTTTACGTAGTATACGCGCTTAATTTCATTAAGGCTAAAAGACGCAAAGAAGCAGCCCTTGCACAGGCTGCTCTAGAAAGACAATTTGAAAATTAACTTACGACTATTATAGCAAAACTTTAGGAGGAATGGAACATGCAAGCACTCCGTTTAGTTGGCACAAAGGATATGGAACATGATGACTGGCTGGAATGGCGTAAACGCGGTATAGGTGGTTCGGATGTTGCAGCTATCTGCGGACTGAGCCGGTATAAATCAGCCCTTGAGGTTTACCTGGACAAGCTTGGCGAGATTCCGCCTATACCAGATAACCCCAAGATGAAAGCCGGGCGTATCCTGGAACCGGTTGTCGCGGATTGGTTTGCTGAAGAAACCGGGATACGGGTCCAGAAGCAAAATTATATCTTCCAACATAAAGACTACCCGTTTATGCTGGCAAACATTGACCGATGGGTTCCGGGTGAAAATGCGGGTCTTGAGATAAAAAATACCGCCGAATATTCGCGTAACAACTGGTTTGATGGGCAAACAGAGATCATTCCCACAGAGTATCAACTCCAGGCTAACCACTATATGGCTGTGACCGGCGCGGATAAATGGTATGTCGCTGTGCTTATCGGAGGGTGGGATTTTCAATGGCGTGTGATCGAGCGTGATGACAACTTAATAAGGAACCTGATCACCATTGAAGAAAACTTTTGGACACAGCATGTCGTGGCCGGCGTGCTGCCAGAAGTCAAAGCCCAGGATACGGACCTGATGAATTACATGTACCATTCCAGCGCTCCTACAAGCATCAATATCAGCGAAGCATACTATGACCTTATTAAGAGACTACTAGACACGAAACAGGTCTTAAAACAGGCAGAGGAAGCCCATGAGGACGTGAAAAACAAAGTCAAGCAGCTGATGGGCGAAAACGAACTCGCTTTGTGGCAGGGTGAAAAATTCTGCTCCTGGAAAACGAACGCACGCGGAAGCCGCGTATTCAAAATAATTGGAGGTCTATAACAATGCAGGGATTAAATTTTACGGTATTTGATTTTGAAACAACAGGTCTTGATCCTCAAAAAGACAAAGTGATTGAAATGGCGGCGATTCGCGTTTGTGACGGGCAAGTAGTTGGCGAGTACAGCACATTGATTAATAATGGTCCTGTTTCTCCTAAGATTACTGAAATCACCGGAATTACAAACGAGGAATTAGAAAAGGGACTTGACGAAAAAACAGCATTCCAGATCCTAAACCGTTTCATTGGAGATAACGTTCTCGTAGCTCATAACGCTGCATTTGACTTATCATTCCTTCATTTCTCGTTGATGCGGATTGCGGGGAAGTCCTTTCAAAATCAATTCTATGACACTCTCACAATTAGTAGAGACAGACACTTTTACCCCCACAAACTAACTGATATGTGTGCCAGATATGATATCGAATTAGAAGGTGCTCATAGAGCGATAAATGATGTTTATGGCTGCTGGAATCTACTAAACAAACTTCACGAAGAAAGCAAAGTAGATAGTTGGATGAACAAACTTGGATATCTCGCCAAGTACGGAGCGCCAAAATGGACACCGGATTATGCAGTAATCTTTCCTACCGAAAACAAATACGAGCCAAGGGGATATTAATCATGAATATGAAAGCAACTACAAGCCAAAGCGCATTATCAGGAACGTTATCAAGCATAGCTACAGCAGCACCAACCAAAGGTAAAACCATTAACGACCTATTTGAACAAATGAAGCCAGCCATTGCCCAGGCCATCCCAAAACACCTCACTCCTGACCGCCTGCTACGGATTGCTACAACCAGTATCCGCACGAATCCAAAACTTAAGGTATGCACGCCTGAGAGCCTCTTAGGGGCTGTGATGCAGTGTGCTCAATTAGGCCTTGAGCCTTCCATACTTGGTCATGCCTACCTTATCCCGTATAAGAACAAAGGCGTGGACGAATGCCAATTCCAGATTGGTTACAAAGGCCTGATTGAGCTTGCCCGGCGCACTGGACAGATCAGCAGCATTATGGCCCAGGCTGTCCATGAAAAGGATGAATTTGAGTACGAATACGGGATCAATGAAAAGCTCAAGCATGTTCCGGCTGATGGTGACCGGGGTCCAGTAGTTAAATATTACTCATATGCAAAATTCAAGGACGGCGGATATTCCTTCATGGTCATGAGTCGCCAGGATATCATGATTCACCGCGATAAATTTAGTAAGGCTAAGACGTATGGACCATGGGTAGACCACTTTGACGAGATGGCGAAGAAGACCGTTCTGAAGTCGCTCATGAAGTATATGCCGATTAGCGTAGAGTTCCAGCGCGCGGTTGACCAGGACGAAACTACTAAACGGTTTGAATCTGATGCAGATGATATGAGCGATATCGTGGACGTTACGGATTGGACGGAAGCTCCAGGAGAGGCAACAGAGGTTGATACTGATCCTAATCAGGCTGCACTCGAAATTTAATCGGAGGTGTACCCATGCAAAAGAAGAAGAAAAAGGAAGTATCGGAGCTGAAAAAGGGATTCCTGAAGCACCACAAAAAGAACAAGACGCGTTCACAGCGCGCCGAGTTCCCTTTATCCGTAGTCGCTGAGCTCATCAAGGAGTCTGGCGGGCTCTGCCAAGTATGCCATGTCAGCCGTGGAACACAAACGCACCACATCATGCCCCGGAGCAGATCCGGCCGGGGCGTTAAGGAAAACGGGCTGCGCGTCTGCAACTACTGCCACAATATGATTCATGAAAAAAACTCTATTTTGAATAAGTACATTGATCTGCAACGCGAAAAGTACGGGGACAACTTCTGGTATGACGAACTAGACCGGATTCAGTATAAGGAGGAAGCCTAATGAACTTTTTCTACCAATTCATTACTAAAGATGCGGGGAGGAATGACATCATGGACAGAAAAGAGCGCCTTACTAGTGACATATCTGATTATGACAAGGCCATCGGTATATATGAAGAGGTACTGGATTACGCCACAAAGAACAATAACCCCGGCGACATCGAATTTTACGGTCACATGATCGATTTCATGCGAAGTAAGAAGGATGAAGCCGAGGCAGCGTTGCAGCAGCTTAAGAGTGCTTAGGTGGATCTGGAACGTATTCCAGTAGATCACCAATTCCACATTCAAAGAAACGGCAGAGCGATTCAATGGTGGAGTAATCAATACGTATATTTGTTCCATCATAAAGACGTGCCAGTGTTGGACCGCTCACGCCTGTTTCTTTCGTCAATTTGTTCAAACTGCGGATCTTTTTTTCCGCCATAAGCATTGCTAGATTGCTTTTAATCATCACTTATCACCTATACCTATCATAATCATAACCACTTATAAGTAAACGGTATAAGGTAAAGTTTAACGATAGCGTTGATTAATTAACGATATAGTGATATATTTAACTCAAAGAATAAAGGGAGGTTGAAGTAATGAAATTGAAATCTTACCCTCTGCGACTTTCCGAAGAACTCCATAAGGAATTGAAACTCTACTGTGTGGAAAAAGGAATTTCCATGCAAGAGTTCATTCTGGATGCTATCGAGGAAAAAGCTGATAAGAAGATTTTCACGCCGGAACGAACGGCGGTGTAAGGAATGGCCTGGATTGAAAGTCACCAAGGATTAGGGCGGCACATAAAGACGAAGCGACTTGCTAGAAAGTTGAAAATAGACATACCAGCAACTATAGGTCACCTGCACCTCTTATGGTGGTGGGCAATGGACAATCTACCAGACGGAAACCTTAGCGTTTTAGAACCGGAAGATATTGCTGATGAAATGATGTGGAGTGGTGATGCTGCCGAGTTATTACAGGCTCTACATGAAACTGGATTCGTCGATGAAGTGAATGGAGAACTGTTTATTCATGACTGGCATGATTATATTGGTCGGTTGTTAGAGAGACGAAGAAAGGAGACGGAACGGAAACGGGAATACCGAAGGAAATCCCAGGAATGTCCCACGGGACAAGACGCGGATGACACACGGGACGGCGGTGGTAACAGTACAGTACCGTACCTTAACAATAATATTACTACTACGGGAGACGATAATTTATCAAAAATTGACAAGGCTTATGCAAGGATACACAAATGTATGGGATTAAAACCGAAGGATTGGCCGGAAGTCAATTCCCTTTTAAACCAAAACATACCACCAGATTTGATTATCGCAGTTATGGAAGAAAAGAACGCAAAGAAAAGTGGGGACGGTGGAAAAATCAACTCATTTTCATTTTACACTGAAGCCATAAAAGAGAGGGCAATAGGTAAAAGCAATCATAATACATCACGGATGGCGTTGTTTGATCACTATGAGGAAGGAGCTTGATAATGGAAAAAGGTCAAGCGGTATCAATTGTGAAAAGACTAGCAGCTTATTACCCAAACTGGAAAGTGGATAAAAGCATAGTTGAGATATGGGTAGACACACTTGTTGGTGAAGATTACGAAAATGCTCTGCAAAACATGAAGGAATATATATCGAGTAACGAATATCCTCCCCCAATTGCAGCCATCATCAAGCCAAACTCGCGTATCGAAGGGAAGAGAGAAATCGAGCGAACGCGACAAATGCTCCAGGAGCAAGAAGAACTTCGAAAGAGCATACCAAGTGAACTTCCTTGGGTACGCGATGGGATGACCCGGGAAGCATGGGCTCAAAAGAAGATCGCCGAGAAAAGAGGTTCAGAATGGAATACTTCAGCTTAGAGGCCGAGCAAGCCGTAATCGGTTCGGTGCTGAAATCTCCTGAACTGATATACGAAACCACACTTCAACCAGAACAGTTCTATCACGGAGGACACAAGGCCATATTTGAACAGATGGTTGAGCTGCGGGACAGTGAGAGAAAAGTCGATTTGGTCTTAATCACCGCAGGACTTGGCGGACAACTTCAAGAGTTTGGTGGTACGGCGTATCTGCTGGAAATGAGTCGGTCCGTTGATACCGTAGCAAACTTCACAGATCACGAACGAATTGTCCGAGAGAAAAGCCTAATGCGTGCCGGGATGCGTGCGATTCATGAGATTTACGGCGCGGGATATGGAAATCCATCAGAGTTTTCAGCAGAGCTCATGATTATAGCAGAAACCATCAGCGACCAAGCGCGAACAAAAGAAGGGTTTGTACACATAAGCAAAGGATTGGAAAGCCATTACGAACAACTTCAGGAAAAGAAATACTCTAAAAAGTCGCTTGGACTTAGCACGGCTGGAAAAGCGCTGGACAAGATAACCGGTAAATGGCAGAAGCAGACGCTGAACATTATCGCAGCCCGTCCATCCGTAGGTAAAACGGCAATGATGTTGAACAATGCCAGGAGGAACGCCGGGGAAAAAGCTACAGTAGCGATATTCAGCCTTGAGCAGCCGCAGAATCAATTGTATGACCGGATGATTGCAGCAGAGTGCAATATCGAAGGCGAACGAATCAAGACAGGACAGTTAAGAGACGACGAGTGGGAAAAATACGTGATCGCTTATGCGGAAATGGTTGGGTTGAACCTGTACATTGACGATAGGCCGGGGCTGAGTATTCAAGAAATACGTTCAGCAGTAAGAAAACTGAAGAAAAACAACCCTGAACTAATCGTATATATCGACTACTTGCAGTTGATCAGCGGCGGTAAAAAGTTTGATAGCCGCACATTGGAAGTGGGATATGTCAGCACCAGCTTAAAACAGATGGCCCGGGAGAATGATTGCCCGGTGGTGGCCTTGGCACAGCTTAGCCGAGGAGTAGAGCAGAGACAGGACAAGAGGCCGATGCTATCAGACCTCCGCGAGTCTGGGAACATTGAACAAGATGCGGATACCATAACCTTCCTATACCGGGATGATTATTACGACAAGAACACTGAGAAACAGAACATTATCGAATGCATTGTTGCAAAGAACCGGAATGGCGGCGTAGGCACAGCGGAAATGATTAACCTGAAGCAGTACGGCAAATTTCTGGATCTGGATATCACACACCATGAAATTCCGGGTGTACGTAAGGGAGCTTAACCAATAGAGAGGAAGATGAACAGTGAGTGAAAAAGTGGTGCTGACGAAAGAGCAAGCGGGTAAAATAAGTAAGCTGCTGGAGTTTCATCCCAAAGAAAGAATCATATCCGACTTTGTGACAACAGAAAATCGTAGCAAAGAAGGGTTAACTTTAGACGTACTGATCCAGGCACTCTACATCGGATATGAAGTAACACAAACTGTAGAGGAACGCCTAATCGACTTTCACGGATCTTTCACAAAGACAGTCACAGCAAGAGACTATATTACTGGTCAAATGGCGGGGGAAGTAATTGCAGAAGTGTTAAACATCATCGGCATGAAAGTAAAAGGAATAAACGATTGATAGAGAGGATGACTCTCATGGCAAGTATAAAAACAGAACAACGGCAGCGCAGTAAGAACCTGAATGAGATGCAGCGCTCATACAACGCCGCTGAGTGGCTTATAAGGGACAAGGTGGAGCAATTGGACTGGTTACTCTACAAACTGCACCAGGAGGACCGTACGCTTGGCGTAGAGACGTGGTACATCCAGAGCTATATACGCGAAAAGGTAACAGCGATGATTGACGAGGTAGCAGCTTTGAGGGAAGAAGAGGAACGGCAGGGAGTCAGAGGACGAAAGAGAGGATGAATGGAATGAAAGAACGTTTATTGGAAATAGCATACCGAGAGCATAAAGAATCACCATTCCTCGATCATGAACAGTTTGAATGCTTAATCGCTCTGATTGAATGGGGAGATATATCAACGATTAAACAAATGCGCGAATACGGATTTGGTGATAACGAACCGGAATACATCGAATCGACCGAACAGGCCCAAGCCGGAAAGGAAGTTAATCATGACTGATCTAATCCAAGAGGTAAAGGAAGCACTACAAGCAGCACAAAGGTACCTGGAGCACAGCGAGAAACAGAAAGTATATGACGAATCCGTACACATTATAGCAGCATTAAAGAAACACCTAGAAACCGCAGAGAGACAAAGGGAAGAAGCAGTAAAGGCGCTGGAATGGTACGGTGGCGGGAATCACTTTAAGACAAATCAATTACAATCAAAAATTTTAGAAGTGGAAACAGGCGAGTTGGCCCGTACCACCCTTAAACGCATAAAAGGAGAGAACGGATAATGGCAAAATTCAAATTTGTAGTTTATTCACCTTATGTTAACGCAAATGTTGAGGATGAAGTGGAATACCCGGATGAAGTATTTGAGAACATGACTGAGGATGAGAAATACGAGTACCTCAACAAAGAAGTAAAAGAGTGGATGCTTCAGACAACAGAGTGGGGATGGGAAGAGATTTAATCATTGGCCGGAGGACATCTATCGACAGAATAATCCCAGCAACGCGGGGGCAGATAAAGAGTTTTCAATTCCTCTAACAACAAAGGAGATGCAATGTATGACACCAGAAGAGATTAAAGCAACGAAAGAACTGCTTACTGTAGCATCAACCGAAACTCTGCAATCTATAGCAATGGATCTGCTGGCTGCTCTAGAAGAGGCAGAACAGCAGAATGCCACACTCCTGCAAACAATTCATGATGCTAATGATGAAGTAAGTAGAATGGCCACAGTGTGCCAAGAGACGAAGCCCGAACGAGATCGGCTGCGACGGGATTTAAAGAAGGCGCGAGAGGATTTAGAATTTGCTGATCGCAATGCAAGAGTATCTATTAATCGACATTTTGACAATGAACTCTCTGCGATAAAACTTAGCGCGAATTTATCGGAAGAGTTAGTTAAGGCACAGCAGACCATAGCCCGGCAACGGGAGCACTCCTTGGAACGGCTACTTTTGGAAATGTGGGATGCGGCAGGAATAGAGGAGATTTATAAATACAAGAATCGTATCAAGGTGTTCAAAAGGCCGGGACTTGTAAGTTATGAATTGCTCTGCGACTTAACGTACAGGATGTTTCAGGATGTTTATGATACCGCGAATGACGATCACACAACAGCAGAAGAGGCCAAGGTCAGCGTTAAAGTGCTGCTTGCAGCCCTTGGGGAAGGAGCTAAGGAATCATGAACGAACTCGGACACGGACCTATTAAGCTGGTGGATGGACAACTACGGGACAATTTATCCCGCCTCTGGTGCGGCTGTGGGCAACCGGCTGTGCATCAAGTACCTGATGAGGTGACACATCATAGGTTTCAGTGCGCTAAGTGCAGCGAAGGTTGGGAGGACCAGACATGAAACATACACCAGAACATTCAACATTTGACCGCAGTGAAACTATTCGTGAACTGGAAGAAATAGCTGAAATGTCAGATGCAGATATGGAACTGAATCACGAATGGATTCGCAAGGTTTCCCGGTCTGCGAGGGTCCATTTGCTCACCTTGCGTACTCAAAATGAGGAAATAAAGCGTAAACTCAAGCAGCAGAAAGGAATTGGGCAGACATGACACAAGTAAAGGAAATGACCAACCCCGAGCTTAACTTAGCACTTGCTCTGTTATGCGGCCATAGAGAAATATCGGAACGTGAAGATGTGGAGCAGCAACGACAGCGTAATGATTATGTGGGATCCGGCGTTGTCGTCCTATACGGGAATCATTATATAGTCCGTGCTAATGGTAAGTACGGAACGTGGGACCCGTGTTCAGACCCTGCCGCCTCTCTAGAGGTACAGACAGCAGCGTGTGCCATGGATAAAGAGGAATACATCTGGAACATAGTCCTCATAAAGTGGGGTCAATCGCCAATTCTTTTTAGCGCAGTGAGTAATTCAAGAGCTGCAGACATTGCTTGCGCCACTCCCAGAGAGAGGTCAGAGGCTGCTTATATGGTACTAAGCCAACATAAACCCGATACGGCCCCCGGCTACGCCTGAGTGGGTTCGGTCGATACGGTGGCGCTACGCGCAAAACAAAGGAGGTCAAGCAATATGAGCACCCGCAGCCCATTAATCTGGTTTGGCGGCAAAGGTAGGGTAGCACAGCATATTATCAGCAAAATGCCAGAGCATACATGTTATGTTGAACCATTCGGCGGCGCAGCTCACGTAATCGCCCAGAAATACCCGGTATACAGCGAAGTGTACAACGACATTGACGGCGAAGTGGTGAACTTCCTGATGATGGCCATAACTGAGCCGAAACGATTACAGCAGGCTTGTGACGAGCTTCCGTACAGCAGAGCGATCTATGAAAAGTGGAAGCGCGAGGAACAGCCAAATGATGAATTCACTCGAGCTGTCCGGTTCTTTTATATCAATCGGTCTGGCATTGCCAAAGGGAACTCAGATAGCGCATTTTCAACGGATACCGGATGGCGACACAGCCGGGAGCATAACACAGCCCGGACGTACCGATCAGCCTGCCAAGTCATTACAGAGTTTTCCAAGCGCATGCAGAGCGTCATGATAGACAATCGAGACTTCCGGGAAATCATCCGAGTTTATGATGGACCCGACACACTGTTCTACGTTGATCCGCCGTATATTGGCCGGGAAAAGTACTACGCTGGGGGATTTACGGAGAAAGACCATCGTGATCTTGCGGATATGCTCAACCAAGTTAAAGGCAAGGTGCTGCTGTCATATTACGACGATTTTCTGCTGGATGAACTATACCCGGATGTGAAACGGGGGGGCAAATGGTAACGCGAAGGATTCCAGGCGGCGCGGCAGGTAGTGAACGGCAGTAATAATACAGCACAGGAACTCTTACTCATGAATTATCACATCGGACAGATAGAGTTATTCTAAGGCCGATAGGCCATCGCTCGACAGCAATACCTAGCCGGAGGCGGGGGCCGTATATCGGCTCTCCCCTATAACAAGGAGGATATAACCGTATGGACCCATTGCGAGAGGTAGGGAAATTACTTAACAGGGCCGGGCTTTGGGAAACAAGATCAAAACGAGCATCTCTCAAGGGAGATTATGATCGGGCAGGAAAATTAAGAAATAAGGCGTTTCAACTTGCGGCTAAGGCTAGAAGAATCGAAGAAAGATACCGCGAGGAGGTACACCCCCAATGACCCAAACACCCCGGGACTGGCAAAATGATATGGAGATGTGCGATGCTGCTACACCAGGACCATGGCAAGCAATAGATGTAGCTGATGGCGCTTTTGTACTGGACGCTGAGTATAACGTAATCGCAGCAATGGTTGAGTATACGGACGACACCTCATTTGCAGCAGAGGCTCGTACAGCATTGCCTTACTGGATCCAAGAATCCAAAAAATGGCGAGAGGAAGCCCTGCGGAAATACCCGACACCAGAAGCATACGAAGCAGCATGCACCGCCCTGGAGAAGCACAGAGCCCGTGCAGACGCAGCAGAGGCCCGGGAACAACGGCTGAAACCGGAAATAGGAAAATGTTTGGTGGCTGGTAATTCACTAGCAAGCATCATCATGGGTTATGAACTCCCTGAAGGACATGAAGATTGGTCATATCAAACCGCAAATGCATATTTTTACGACACGTATTACAACGACCGGAAATCTGCTTATGAAGGGTATGAGACATGGCTTGCGTGGAAAGCGATTATGGATGTTTCGCACAACCTTGCCTCCCTTTACCCAGATACCCCAGCACCAGCAGCAGCGGAGGACCCTAATGAGGTGCTTAGACGCAACGGCATTGATCCCACAGGCTGGACATGGCATACCCCAGCACCCAAGGAGGGCGTATAGACGTGAAACAAGGGACGCTTAGTTCCACCGAATCTAAACCATGTATCGTCTGCAACAGGCAGACTGCAAATTACAGAACCTATGAGCAATCTGGACTTGAAGTGAAAATCCCCTTTTGCGATACAGAGAAACGGGATTGTGGGAAATCGGTTGATGTAAAAGATCTCTTACGGCGGCAATTGATAATGTTGAAACGTGAAATTTTGAAGCAGGTTGAGGAAGGAGATAGCCAGAGATGACACCAGATCAGTTTGAGCAAATAAAACGCGATTATCAAAAATGTAAATCCACCACCGGAGAATATACAACAATCCCTATGGAATGGTATGGACTTTTACTGGATGCTCTGGAAGATGCGTTAGAAGAAATTGATTCACTGAACGCCTGGCGTGAGTACAAGTCTGAAATGTCCCAACAAAACCCATAAAAAAAGAGGAAGGAGATAACCAATGACACTCACAAGGGAAGAGATACAAGGCATCAAGCCGGGCCGGGAACTGGATGCATTAATTGCCAAAGAGGTATTTGGCTGGCACTACGGACCGTACCATACAGAGTTGCGGAAATACTCCACTCACATCGTTGCAGCATGGGAAGTATTCGTGAAATTCGATTTACCATCAGTCGGAATGTATGTAGACGAAGATGATAACGAATGGTTCACCTGCAACATTGGCACTCATAGAGCGACTGGAAAGACTGGTCCTGAAGCAATTTGTAAATGTGCATTGCTAGCTGTACTGGGCTTATAACGGCCGTCAGGCCTCCGATTCGACCGCAATACTCAGCGACAGCGGAGGCCGCATGGTTGGCGGTACTTAACTTATAAGGGGGCATAGACCCCACACATTTAGGTATAAGAGGGAGAAGAGAATGGGCGAATATTTTGAATGCGAGTTAAAACTTAATGACAAGGACGAAACCTTTGTTGCCATGATCAATCTTAAAATACTGCCAAGAATTGGAGAGCACATTGGCACTATTGTAAAAGGCAGCATGCATCGTTTTAAGGTGACAGACATTTGGCATTGGGCCGGAGACAAAAAGACTGGGCATCGAATCACTATTTATGTTAACCACACCGGGAAGTAGAGGGGGAGAAGAGGATATGAGCAAGATCATAGTTAATTACGTAACAAAACAGTCGCATTGCTCATGCTGCGAATAGAGGCTGCTACAGATTAAAACTAGCAAAGTCAAACAATTCACGATTAGACCAGAAGATGTGACGGATTGGGCCGAACAAGAAATCTGGCAATGCTCATCCGAATGCGCTGACGAGTTTGAACAGATGGTCAATGAGTTCGTGAGTGAAATCATAAGCTTCCACGCAGCAGATATGTTTGAACAAGTTGTTATTGAAAATATCGAACTGGTAAACGTGAAGGAATTTATTGCGCGAGAAGTTGTTGGTCAGGCCGCAGGCCATCGAAACGCGACCGAATAACCCAGTGAAACGGGGGCCGGGACAGGTCCGGCTCCTACAGATAAGGAGAATAGACATGAGCCTAGTTGATGAAATCAGAGAAAAGCTTTCAACCTGCTTAGAACCAACCTATGTACCGTTTGACCATGAGGATATTGATAAGTTCGTTTCAAACGGAGGAAACTTTGGAGATGCAGTCATTGTCCATTCGTTATCCGAAATCAAAGATTGTCACCACATTAAAACGAAGCACGGTTTCATCGGATTCAACTACAACCCTTACTTTCCGCCTAATTCAATGTGGATTGTCAATCAAAAAGTAGTAGGGGAGGAAACAGACAATGCCTAAACTAATCGACGCAGAAAAACTATTGTGGTGGATAAAAGACGCAATGAACGAGCTTCCGTATTTTTGTGAGACACCAGATGATATTGCCAAATATCGCATACTTAAGCAGATTCGTAATTTAACGGATGCCGGCACCTTTGACCCCACACCAGTACAGCCAGACATCCATCCGGGTGATATGGTACGCGGTAAAAAGAAGGCCTTATATCATGGTGCGGGTATCGGAAGAGTTCGTTGTATATTTTGGGATGCAGAAGGTCATTGGGCGGATTTAATGTACGACAATGGATCAATGGCAATATATCCGCTTGACGAACTGGAGGTAATCGCCAATGATCAGCCAACAGAAAAAGCATAAACGCATCACCCCTATGCCGGTAGTATCCAGTTTCAGCCCACCGAACCGGGAGACATGCCACAGTGAATGTATCACCCGCCAAAAATGAAACTGCGGGATGCACCGAGAAGCCACTACATGTCAGGCAAGAAAGGCGGTAAGAAGAATGCGAAGCAAGTACGGAGCGAAAAAGACGCAAGTTGACGAGATTATCTTCGATTCCCGCGCCGAAGCCAAGAGATACCGTGAGCTAATGCTCTTACAACGCGCTGGTGAGGTCACAGAGGTCATTTTACAGCCATCATACGTATTAATGCCCGGATTCCGTCACAAGGCCACAGGCAAGCGCGTACAGCCTATCACGTACAAGGCAGACTTCCTTGTCACCTACAAAGACGGACACCAGGAAATAGAGGACGTTAAGGGAATGAAGACAGATGTGTACCGAATCAAGAAGAAGCTATTTATGAATATGTACCCGGATCTTTATATCAAGGAGGTCAGCGCATGAGATATGAACGCCTATTAGACCTTGGACAAGATTACGTATGTACAGACTCCCACGGTGCGATTACAGCCATTATTAAGCCAGTACGCAACCAAGTTACCGGAGAAATACAAAGATGGCACCAAGGGGCTTACAGAAGACCGTACGCACGCATGGGTAAACTACCAGATAGCAATAAAAGTGCATAAAATAATGCGTAAATCTATGATATAACTTCCAAAAGTGCCGGGAAATAGTGTATAATGAGAGTAATAGAACATATACGGGTGAAAAGGAGATTTGACAAATGAATGTAACGGAAATTCAGGGAAAGATTGAGCAGCTGCAGTACGAATTGAACACGGAAAATCAGCGCGGCGGATTAAGAGATGCGGCGAAGGTAGAAAACCTGGAATTGCAGATCGCGGATTTAAACAAGCAGATCGAGGATCATAACCGGGCGGCCATTGAAGCGACAGTAACCACAGAGGTTTCAAAGTTTATGGATACGCTGGACTTTGAAGGCGTGAATCCGCAAGATTTATTCCTTAATTTCAGTGCTGACGGGGCGGAATCATCTTACAACTACGTGAATGCCGTGATCCAAAACGCTGTTTCAAAAATGAAACAAGCAGATTTATCAAAAACGAATGCGCTTATAGCAGAAAATGAAGCACTGCAAGCGAAATGCGACAAACTGCAACAGGAAAAAGAAGAATTATCCCATGACTTGAGCGTGCAAAATCTGGAAGTTAGCGACCTTAACGCCCGTTTAGCAAATGCAACACGGATGCTGGATGAAGAAAAGGCCGAAGTAGAACGGTTGACCAGTCAGGTGGATGACCTTCGCAAGGAGATTGCAGTCGGTGCCGCGGCAGCAGCAAAGGTTGTAGAGGTTGATGTACGCAGCGCCCGGGAGATTTGGGAAGAAGAACGGCAAAAGGAAGAGAATGCAAAGGAAGTTATCTACAACATTCGGTGGAAGGATGACTTACGTAGAGATACTTACTTGGCGGAACTCGCTAAAACGGACGAAACAATAGAAATTCCTTACTACGCCATGAATGGTGACCTTAAGAATCCGACAGCCATGAAAGGGAAGTACCGGGTGGTGACCAGCGAGCAAGCGCCATCGTTTCGAGCCGAATACCTTGCCAAGCAAAACGCAGAGCAAGTGGATACAGATAGCACTGGGGTTCTGGAAGTGGCGGAACAGCTTGTAACACCGACGGTGCCCTCTTTTCGAGAAGAAGACAGCGCAATCAGTGGACTGGATCAAGTCAACACTGGTGTGGAGATGGCAGGAAAAACGGTTGAAGAAAGACTCCAAGCGCTTGAGTTAGCAGTATTCGGCAAAGCAGAGGTGGAGGCGGCATAAGCCGTTTTCCCCTTATGAAAAAAGGCGATAAAGTAAGAAACCGTAAAAATCCCAATGTGACAGCAATCGTGCATGAAGTAGAGAACAAGTATGTTCCGGGTTTTGGATTTGGCAGACGGATCAAGATCACGCAAGGAATGCACACCAAGTGGGAACCGGCAGGCCAATGGGAAGTGATTAAGGAATAATTTAATCTATAGGGGGGATTAACCATGAACTGGAAGGAGTCATACGCTGATACGTGTGCGGAGCTGCAGATGATGAAACTGCGGGAATTCGAACTTCGGAAACAATGGGAAGTTGCCCAGAAAGCGATGAAGGAAGGAAAACTACCGTCAAGCATCTACTGCCATATAGATCTGGTAAAGGGACTAGAGCTATATGATAAGGCTGCTGAAAAGCTAAACGAGTGCGTGGATGAAGTGATGCGTCTGGAAAGTATAAAGCGTCAATATGAATCATACATGGATCAATTCACAGGACTGGATAATGTAATATTGTCTAAACGTGCTCAAGGGTACAGCCTGAAGGAAATAGCTGCACATACTGGACATTCATACGGATATATCAGAAATAAAATGGCTCAACATGACAAAGTAGTGACAACAAGTGCAAAGGCTTCGTGATATTATAGTAGTATGAGGAATTGGCGATCAGTGACCCGGGGACTGCCCCTATCGCCGATTCCCATCGCTCCTTTAATGGACACTCTTCCTACTCAGCGCTGAGAGATCGGCGCTACCTTTTAGCAACAACCACACATCATTCTGGTGAACGACTCGCTCCTTAATGGTGGTGTGGATATGCATATATGATGTGTTATAATCAAGATGTGGCAGGTAGTTTAGCAGTAGAACGCCCGATGAGTCTAAGCGGTCAGGGTCGCACCTTGATGCCATGCATTCCGTATGAGGGAGAGGCAGGTGCAACTCCTGCACTGCCACATCAAACACAGCAGCCCCAGCGGACCGGGGAAATGAGGCAGGCAAAGCGAGGACCGCCCCCACTGGCTCGGGTATACCCAGTCTGAGTAGCAGAGAGAGTAACGGTATGTCGCCGTTGCTCTTTTTGCGTTTTGCGGCAAAGCCGCCATCAATCGACTGAATAGGCTTAACGAAGTGGAGGCCGTAATGAGGCATTCAGAAAGATATTTAACACTAGTATTAATAGGTATGATATTAATCTTTATCGAGGTGGTGAGATAGATGAAACATCAATTTACGTTCCAAGATGTATCTGAATCACTGTTGAGGGATAAAGGACCTGGAGAAACGGTAACAGACATGTACATTGAAGATAATTTGATCGTCATTATCACAGAAGAAAGGAAGGAAAGGGAATGAAACTACACGTAGACGGAACCGTTGAAGGCACACCAGAGGAAATCATGAAGTATCAGCAGCTCAAACCAATGGGAGTAAAGCCTTTGGGCGCAAGTGGAATACAACAGACTCCTTATATCGCACCAAACACGACAATAACGGGAACTGGACCGCAGATAGCTTATTGTGATTCAATAGCAAGCGCTGTTAAATGACTTAATTGCGTTGTTACAGGAATAGTGAGTCTCCGAAATTACGGGTGTTATATCGTAAAAGCGTAGGAATGAGGTGTAAACATGGACGCACATCAGATTATCAAGCAGCATGAAGGGAAGAGCATAGAGATTGTCGAGAACGTAGGCGGGAACATAAACATTAAATTTTACGATGGAACAAACTTGGTATTGATAGATAACCGTTGCAATACATGCGGTGGATACAGGGTTGAAGGAACTGAGGAAGATTAGGGGAGGTGAACACAATGGGAGCAGGAGTAGCATTAGACGATGAAAAGCGAGAACGCATCAAAGCCCTGCTAACCATGGGCAAGTCAAAGAACCTTATTGCTAAAGAAGTTGGCGTATCATGGGCAACCGTGGATAAGATTAGCAAGGAAGAACCGGACGAGCTTGAGAGTTTGCGAGAAGAGAAAAGGGAAGAACTGATCGACGTTATCTACGACGATATGAAGCAGGCGCTGGCATTGGGAAGACAAAAGATCAAGCTTGCTCAGGCCGCAGCTGAGAACTTTGACGGAATTATTGAAAAACTCACAGATGCTCTCACAGATGCCAACGCAAATCCCAAGGATATCATGGATATGGTGAGAGAAGTTTCATCGGTTATGGCGATTCCATTAGGACAGATATCCACGTACTTCGGTACTTTATATGATAAACGGGCGCTAATGAAAGGCGATCCCACAGCAAATACCAATATTAATGGCACGATGAATGTTAAAAGCGATTTACGGAAGCTCTCACCGGAGGAGTTGAAGAACCTTGAGAACATCCTTAGCAAAGTTGCCAACACTGGATGAAGTCAGACAGGCCCGTGCCTATGCTGACTTTTCTTATTTTGTAGACTATGACAGCGAGTACCGGGATAAAGAAGGAAAACACCTGGATGTACTGGATAACACCTTGATGAAAGTATCTACTGGTGAATTGAAACGCGTCATTGTTACGATGCCTCCCCGCCATGGTAAGAGTGAGCGTGTTTCAAAAAAGTTCCCAGCATGGCACGTGGGAAAGAATCCCGGCGATGAAATCATACTAGCCTCGTACTCTGTTGACCTGAGTCGGGGCTTTTCTCGTATCGCCAGAGACACGCTGACCGCCAACAATGGTGTATTTGAGGTGAGTGTAGACAAGAACAACCAGTCTGCTGAATCTTGGGGCGTAGAAGGTCACAGAGGCGGCGTAACTGCTGCTGGGGTAGGCGGACCAATTACAGGTAAGGGCGCTAAGATAGCGATCATAGATGACCCTGTAAAGAACGCTGAGGAAGCCAACTCTGAAGTTATGCGGGAAAAGGTATGGGATTGGTATCAGTCTACCTTGTACACACGGTTAACGCCTGATGGACGTATCATCGTGGTTATGACACGGTGGCATGAAGATGATCTGGTAGGCAGGCTGCTGAAGAAGGAAAAGGAAGAGATTGAACAAGGGGTACACAAAGGCGAGCGCTGGACGGTGATTAACTTCCCGGCATTAGCTGAAGGCAACGACTATTTAGGTAGAGCTGAAGGAGAAGCGTTATGGCCTGAGTTTGGATTCACCCGAGAGAGAATGCTACAGATATTTGCGGATGTTGGATCTTATGTAGCTAATGCGCTTTATCAGCAAAGGCCATCTGCTGCTGGAGGTACGATATTCCAACGTAAGAACTTCAGATACTTTCAAGAAGAGACGAAATTTATTTCCATGCAGTATTTTCTGGTTGGTGAGAAGCGATATGAGAAAGCAAGGTGCAAGATATTTCAAACAGTAGACACGGCTAATAGCGAAAAGACGATCAATGACTACTTTGTGGTTACAACATTCTATGTCACGCCAGACAATGACATCCTGGTGTATGACGTGTTCCGTACTCATATCATTGGTCCTGACCAAAAGCCACTCATGAAAGAGTTGAACTACCGTTACAGGCCGTCATTTCAGGCAATAGAGGATAAGACCTATGGCACTAACTTGATACAAGAAATGACACGGGAGGGTATGACGGTTAAGCCAATCAAGGTAGATAAGGACAAAGTTACCCGCAGCTTGCCGATATCTGCGAGATATGAGGCTGGCAAGGTATACCACCGTGAAGGAGCTCCATGGCTCACAGACTTGGAAGATGAAATGTTGAGTTTCCCCCGCGGCAAGCATGATGACCAAGTGGATACATTGTCCATAGCCGGAGAACTGGTTCATACAATCGTGTACAACGAAGAACCATGGACGGCTATGCCGGATCCCAATAGACAGCAGAGTTTCGATGAAGACGATGACGAAGTAACAACGAACTATAACGGATTTTACTAAGGTGGTGAACCCATGCTCAATATATTGATAGGGTTTATTTTAGGCATAGTGTCAACCTTCGTATTACTCAGATTAACTGTTGGAAAGACACACAAACCACCTGAAAGAAGGTAAGTCATGCAAACAATCGCATTACTAGTTGTAATATTCCTGCTGCTCTGCGCTGTGGGCTATTTGCTGCGTGTCAATGGTCGTCTGACTGATAAAGTGATGGCAAAGGACTACCGGGAGTATAAAACGCTTGATAAGCCTGTAGATACAGTTGAAACGCCTAAGCGTAAGCCCATGAGTTGGGCTGATGATGTTGACTACGATGATGACAATCTACAATAGGGAGGTGATACCATGACTGTAGCCGACAAGATCAAGAGTATATTTGGCATGGAAGGCACAGAGAAGCCGGATAAAGAGCCGATCAACACGCCTCAGCAGCAGAAGTTATTTGAGGTTGTGCATAACGATTACCAAACATTCAAAGAGAATCGGCAGATCATTGAAGATCAATGGCGACTGGAACAGCGCTTTTACCGCGGTGATCACTGGTATGGACTCAGGCCTGACCACATCACGAATCTTAGGCCGTCCAACGTGGACAATATAGCATGGGCGCAAACGGAAGCTATCCTGGGTAAAATCACCGGCTGGGACCCTTATCCAGACTTTGAGGCTCAGGAAGAGAGTGACGAATCCAAAGCGCAGGACTTGAACGACTTCATGCCTTATGAGCTACGGCAGATTGGATTCCGTTCCAAATACATCCGGGCGGTACGTACAGCAGTCGTACACGGTCCATTGGCGCTTAAGACCATATTTGATCCTACAGTTGAGGGTGGACGCGGACAATACAAATACGATGGACAAAACGATATCATTCCGGTGGACTTGGGCAGTTTCTTCCCGGACCCACGTGTGAAGGACTTCATAAACCTTCAAAAGATGGGTGCTATCATCATCAACACCCGGCAGACTATGGAACACTTTAAAGAGCGATGGCCAGAGCAAGGGAAGAAAGTAACCGCTGACCAGGATGCGAACGAGGTCGAGATATTTAACCTCAATAGTGGTAGCCAGGACTCATTTAACTATACAGATGCATACCTAGGCAATGAAAGTACACAGCAGCAGACTGCTGGGCTAATTGAATACTGGTATCGAGGATTGCCAAAGGTCATCACACCAGAGGATAAAAAGCTATTTGAGGATTTGGCGCTGAGTCAGGTGGAGCAAGGAAAAGATCCATCCGAATCAATCGCTAAGGCTGATGGCACAATGGAGGGAATACACTGCATCTACGTTTCCACAGGTGGCGTGTTCCTTGAACATAAGGCATATGTGTATGATCACGGTAAATACCCGTTCAGCGCCCGTACATTGTTCCCTATTGAGGGCAATATTTGGGGCAAGGGATTTATGCGTGACATGATAAAACCGCAGATGATGCTTAACAAGTTCGCGGAGTTGGCCGTCGAGGGAATGGCAAAACAGGGTAACAGTGCCATGATGTACGAAGAAGGTGCAATCAATCGTAATCAGGTGCGCACCTGGAAGGAACAACGATCTACCCCAGGCGGTATGCTTCCAGTGGCAGATGGTGCTATATCCGGTTCAAAACTCAAGGAAATCACTGGCGTTGACGTACCGACCACTGTTTTCAACATGCTGAATTACTACAAAGAAATGCTGCAAAAGATTCCCGGACAGTTTGATAGCGCCAATGGTCAGGCCAGCAGCAATGTAACCAGCGGTGAACAGGCCAAGGCGCTCATATCCGCAGCCAGCACGCGTTTGAACATCGTAACAGATGCCATACAGGAGGCTCTAGAAGAGGTTTTTAGCCAGTACATCGAACTGATAGCACAATTCTATACCACTGAACGTGTGGCGCGTGTAACAGGCCGTAAGGTAGGTATGAGCCGTGAACGATTGGTTAACGGAGTACCGACACAGATTACGAATAAACTTGAAACAGGCGAACAAGAGACGCTGAATCTTACCGAGGAGTATGTTCCTTGCTTCGACATTAAGGTAAACATCGCCGCTGACAAGCCGGTTGACCGAGAATATTGGATTCAGATGGCTTTTAACATGATCGGGATGGTAGATCCCATCACGCAACTACCTATGATCGACGCTGAGGCGGTCAGATACACCGTGCAGCATGGACGCATGGAGCCAATGAGCGTCATCGAGGCGCGTATCCAAGAGGCCGCAGGCGTTCAGCAACAACAGCAGCAGATGCAAGATCAATTTGCACAGCTACAAGCAGAGAATCAGACATTACAAGAGAAACTAGGACAGGCAAGCGAGCAGCAAAACCAGCAACAACAGGAAGACAAGATGTTTGACCGCAATATGCAACAACAAAAGATGGACATTGAGGCCGCGAAAGCAGCCGGTATGCTCCAAAAACAGCAAGCTTCATAAGTTAGGCCCTTCGCAGAGCAGCGTGGGGCCTTTTGTATGTGCTTATTCCTGCTGCCAGCCATAGCAGCCTATTTGATAAGGAGGAAATACCATGGAAGACGAACAAGTCGCCAGCCATAGCGAGGACGTTCAACAAGAACCACAAGAGTCTGTTGTATCTGATGCCTTAGCTTTATTCGGACTAGACACACCGTCCGTTGTTGAGGACCCAGCAGGGGAAGTAGAACAAGAAGACGAGCCTGAAATAGATCCTCCTGCCATAGAGGAATCGAAAAAGCTCATTGTGAAAGTGGACAAGCAAGATCGTGAAGTTTCAGACGATGAAATCCCGGAGCTTGTGCAAAAGGGATTTGGCCTGGACAAGGAACGCGCACGTAGGGAGAAATACGAATCAGCCCTGACACGAGCCGCCAAACTCGCGGGGTATGACAAAGTAGATGACTACCTGACGGATCTGGACACGATTGAGCAACAAGCTGTGAAACAAAAGGAAGATAGTTTCAATACCCTTCGTCAAGAAATGATCGACGAATACACCGCAGCCGGTTGGGATCCGACCCAACTTGAGAGCTTCTTGGATAATCACCCATTGCTTGCGCAGGCAAAAGAGGTGATGGAGCGCGAAAAGGCGACACAAGAAGCACAGAAGCAGCAGCAAACCGAACAGGCAAAGCTTCAAGGCTGGCAAGACCTGTTCGCAAAGTACCCTCAACTGACGGAAGAGCTTCCCGCAGACGGATCGGCGGCACCCTGGTTTACACCTGAGATGCAGCGGTTGGTAAATGACCGCCACTACGACCCGATTGACGCTTATCGCTTGGTACACAGTGACAAGATCATTGCAGACGAGCGCAAACGCACGGAACAGGATGTTATTAAACAACAACGCCTGAATAAACGGGCGAAGGTGGAAACTGATGCTCCTGCTGATGATGAAACCGCAGTACCCAATGAATTGAGCAGTGCATTTGCATTGTTTGGACTTGATCCTAAAGCAGCAAAAAAATATATCAAAAAGTGAGGTAGTCAACCATGGCATTTAAATTTGCATTCAACGATTATGGCGCTCCTACGCACCATATCAGTTCTATCCTGGCAACAAACTCTGAGGCATTCGTGCTTGGCGAGGCAGTTAAGCTGGCATCTGGACGATGGACAAAGGCAACCAACGGTGCGTCAGTGGCTGGATTTGCTAACCAAACGCTTGCAGCAGGCACAGATCAATACCTTGATGTAGTAATTGCCCGGGAAGGTGACTGGTTTGATGCCCCATATACTGGAACTGCAGATGCAACGTTCCTCCCTGGTTTGACAACGGCTGACGTTTCTACGGATGGGCTGTCCGTGTTGTCATCTGATGTAACTGGCGGTCCGTTTTCCGTACTAGAAGTCAACACTAATAAAACAACATGCCGCGTAAAAGTCAAACTGCGGACATTTAGCTAATATAAGGGGGAATAGAAATGGCATCTTCAGCATTGCAATGGGATAAAAACGTACTGGAACCGGTGTTCCGCGAACTATATACACGTGAAATGACAAACAAAAAGGACTATGTACCATCCATGTATGATGTGCAGAAGTCCGATAAAGCCACTGAATCCGTTGAAATGATCGGCGGTGAAGGTCTGATGGAGGACTGGAAGTTCTCCAACAACCAAGTCAAATATGAAGATGTGGACCAACTCTGGCAGAAATACTTTACTCACTCGAAGTATTCCTTAGGCCGTGAGATTGACCGTGACTTTGTAGATGACTTGAAGCTCACTGCCATTCGTGACCGCATACGTTCATTGGCTGACGCTGTGTACAAGACGCAGCAAATGCAAGGAACACAGTGGCTAAATAACGGTATCCTGACCACTACAGCAGTGGATTACAGAGGTCGTACGTATAACGCTGCATTGCCAGATGGTAAATCACTGTTTGCCACTGACCATCCATACAGCCCTACAAACAGCACTGATACTCAGTCGAACAAAGGCGTTGCTGAATTGTCCATTGATACGTTCGACGCTGCGTTCGTGGCTATGCAGCAATGGAAAGATGATAAAGGCAACCTAATGGCAGCGATGGGGGATACATTGTTTGTGCCACCTGCCCTGCGCCGCATAGCGCTTCAAATTGCCGGACTGCCAAACAGCGAAGTGAAGTATGAACCAGGAAGTGCAGACCACAACGCAAACGTGTATGCGGATGGCAGCATTAAAGTAGTTGTTAATCCGTTCTTTACTAACTCCAAAGCTTGGGTACTCGCAGATTCCACGCGCATGATGAATGCCATGAAGTGGTATAACCGCCGGTTGCCTGAAACAGGTTCGATTACGGACTTTGATACTGAAATGGCAAAATATAAAGTTGTTAAGCGTTGCTCGTTCGGTACAGTAGACTGGGCATGGGGTTATGGGAACTTCCCAGCATAAGGAGGGTTATCATGAACGTTTCATCGATTGGAATTAAAAAGGTCGGCAGCTCTCCTGCAAGCTTCATGACAAACCTTATCTCCACCACGGCTACTATTGACCCTGCCAGTTTGGCGACGGTCACAGGTGCCGTTACATCAGCCATCACAGTAACAGGTGCAGCCCTAGGTGATCGTGTCGAAGTATTCCCTCCGGCTGATATGCAGGGAGTGATGGCGTTCGGATTTGTATCTGCTGCCAACGCTGTAAAGGTATCATTCTTCAATCCAACAGGGTCCACCGTGGATCTGGCATCAGGTACATGGACTATTCATGTGATTAGGAAGTGATCTGAGTGAACGAACCGCAAAAAGTTGGGTGGGAAACAGGCGGATCAGCGAAGGAAGACAAAATTGAATATGTATCTCTCCAGAGAATCAACGATAAAATGAGCGCGTCTGAAAAGGCTGGCGTAAAGATTTGGAACACGATGGTAAATTGGATTCGTGATCATGGTGGGATGGAGGAAAAAGAATAGGGGGGCCTCGGCTCCCTTTTTTCTTTATACGGACATGAACAAATTCAGAATGGAAATCGACGCATTGAATGCGATATATGATCAGCAGTGTAAAACCAATGAGTTGCTTCAGCAAATACTAGAAAGAGGGTGCGCAATTGAACCAATACCGGACACTCAAGTACAAAACGTCCACAAACCCCGGGTCAAACGAGACAGTAAACATGCCGTCAATCGAAACAGCGGCGTGGAACAACATGCGCGGAAAAGTAGTAAGCAATCAAACCGGAACGCTGAACCTTCAACAGTCTGACGATGGAACAACCTGGGACACGCTGACCACTGTATCAATCAGCGCCAGTACGCCTGTTAAGTTCAATGAACCTTGCTGCGCGGCATACTTCCGGGTGCAATACGTCAATGGAGCGATAGCGGCGACCGTGTTCAGGCTCAGTATTTACGCCGATCCGTACAGCTAAGGGGTGATGAAATGCTTGTACAAGAAGTCGTCGAGGAAATTGTAGAGAAACTACCAGAGAATACAACTACGGTGGTGTCTATCTTACGGAAGATAACACAAGTTCGTGATCGACTCATGCGTAACTACAGCCCCGCACAGGCCCAATCAGAGGTGCTGAATCAATCTTTTGATGTAACTGTAGGCAATGGACTACTTAACCTTATATGCCCTCCTGACAGTGTTACAGAGGTAGCTATCCGTAATGCCATATATACCAATCAGACATTCGAAGACGAATCCTTGGACTGGCGCAGAATACCACTCCGGCAATTTGATGAACGGGAAAAGCGTCCGTATTACTACTTTGTGGCTGGCCAGATTGGTGTGTACCCTCCACCACTGTTTGACACGTTTTACGGGATAAAGATATTTTACACGCCGGTAATTGGTGAGCTCACATTAGATGATCTGAACAGTGGTACTGGTTTTGAACCGAGTTTTGACATGCTGCTGGTTTATGGTGTGCTGCGTGACATTATTCCGGGAGATAACGACTTTGAAATGCGGTATCAGCAGATATACCGGGAATACACATCTGCTACAAGTGGTTATGAACGATACGCCGTTAAGGAAAGATGGTGACAAAATGACAATTCAAAATCGCTACCCCTGGGCATCCAATACCACGCCAAATACAGCAGACCAGGATGATTCGCGGTATGAGACACCAGGTGGGGCGCAGAATAAGGTAGAATCATACGTATCACAGACATATAACATTGGCGATTTAAAGGTTACTCGTCCTAAGATTGCACTGGGCGCGGTAGGGGCGAATCAATTAGACCCATCATTGCTTACTCAATATGCCGATATTGCGATTAATGCTAAATTTGAAGTGGTTGATGAACAGTTTGCGGATATTGTGAATAGTGTTAAAAATTTCGGAGCTATAGGCAATGGAACAATTGATGATACCGCAAGTATCATTATTACTCAAATAGCAGGTAATATGGTCTATTTTCCAAGAGGAACTTACCTAATCAACTCAGATATATCATTTAGCAAATTAGTTAAATTTACGGCTGGGGCTGTATTGAAGATACGCAATAACGCCAAAGTTGTTTTCAATCAAGGGATTGAGGCTGAATGGCACACTATTTTTGATACCACAGATGATTTTATTAACAATTTTACCTCAAATAGTTCAATTATTATCAGAGGAGTTCCAGTTAAAGCAGATTGGTTTTGTGCAAAAGTAAATGATTTGGATCTAATAAAAACAATACCAGACCAAACAAATAACATCCTCAAATCTTTCCGCGCAGCGTCAGGTAATTTCGTTTCTTCCGGTTCAAACTACCGTAATTCAATCGTATCGGGAGTTTTGCAATTTGGTATTGGATACTATCGAACAGATAAAGCGTTAACGTTATCTAAAATCGTTAGCGGGATTTATTACAGATTAAACGGATTTACGATTTCAGGATATGGTGAAGGTAATACCTATCTTATACGTACAGATAATAGCTCTAAAGATTATGGTTTGTACGCTTTATACACAGGTGAGTTAACAATAATTAAAGGCTTTAAATACACTTGTTATAATCCCGATGGTTCCAATGATGCAGAAAAATACTCATCTGCTTCTCGTTCGTTGTTATTTCTACAAGGCGACTCTCTACATCTTTCTAACGTTTGGGTTTCAGGGGCGCAGACAAGTGTCACTGATTCTAACGGAGTAAAAAGAAACGGCGTAGGAATACAATTTTCATCATGTGTAGACACGTATTTTACTGATTTGTTTGTTGAAAATTGCACAACCGAGGTGGCGTTTGGTTCTAGTATAGTTTCAGGAACCAATATTGAATTGTATAGCGCCAGGGAGTATGCCATTGGATATGGTGTCTTCGATGAAGACTATCCCAATGAGCAAACTACATCATCCGTAATAAATATCACAAATTTACAGGCACAAGCTTGTAAAGTCGGAATCAAAGTACTGGAAAAAGGAGAAACAGGAGAGAAAAACATAACAAACAGTTTCTTTGACGGGTATAACTCTGAATTTTCTACTGTCACAGGTACAACCTTTTGTGATATGAGTCCAGGTACAAGTATATTCGGGAGCATGAATTCCTGTTCTATCAAAAACTTTCCCCAAAACACATTTAAGCTTCACGATAACTGCTCTTTAGGCCGAACGGATCATGCTTTCTATGTTAATTCTTGCAAGATTTCCGGACAAACAAACGATGTATCAGCTGGGGTATTTAACATGTTGGGCACGGGAACATACTCAAACCTAATTGTTAATGGTGCATCTCTAACAGATATTAGCGGAGTTATCTTCTTTGCGGCAATGACTGGGTGTGTAACATTAGAGAATATTTCACTTTCAAGGTATATCGGTAAGTCTGATGAAAGTGTAAATAGACAATTGTTCATATCTAGTGGTTCTTCTAATGTACATCTGCGTAAGATTGTTAGAAATTCATCAGACACTGGAACTCTAAACCAATTTGGTTTCGCTGCTAGCGGGAATGTGTTTATTGACGTAGATAATCTTTATCTAGCAACAAGGTCAGTTAGTGGATCGGCTACTGTTACGATGCCTAGTAAGACAACATTTGCATAGTCTATGCTGCGCAATAGAAAGAGGTGAACTATGAACCTTACCGATATCATATCAGAGTCCGACCTACTGGTCCCGAACGAAGTCCCACTAGCAGACAAGATTATCGCGCTCAACTCTATCAATCAGGACTTTTTCAACGCCGTGAAGATACCCCGGGTGTTGTCACTCACGCCGGTAAAGGATCAAGCAGCATACACCATATCAACAGAGGTGCGGCTGAAGAACATTGATCTTGTGATGGTGGGCATCATCAAGTACAAGGAGCTAATCCCTGGCACCACGAACCCACTTCAGAACACATACACCTTTGACGACACATCACATGTCTTAACCTTGCGTCCTGCACCGTATGCCAGCGGTTTGCAGGGCGTTTTACGTTACAGCAGGATAGCAACAACAACATTTACATCAAGTGTGCTGACGGCGGTTCCAGACGCTCCAGAGGAATTTCATTGGACATATTATGTGGGGCTGGCTGCATTCCTTGCTAATGCTATGGATGATACTGGTAAGGCTGCGACATACGAGAGTCAATACCTCAATGCGTGGGCTCAAGCAGCTGCACAATATTCCGGGGTGAACGCCAATGGTTAACTATGTACCGCGAAAGCAAACACAATATCAACCGCTAACTGGAGTACAGGAGCCTATCAGCATTAGGCAGTGGGCCGGGCTTAACACGTATGACGCTTACTCTATATCCGAATCACAACTAACTGACATGTCTAATATGTCCACATCCGATTACCCGGCTCTCTCTGTGAGGGCTGGGTATTCTGTTTTAGGAACGTTTGGCACTCGGGTGCTGGGCCTAGGTGCTTGGAAAAGCGAACTACATGCTGTATTCAACGATGGATCATGGCGGAAATGGAACGGTAGCTCCTGGACAACTCTCCTTACGGGCATGAATACGTCTGCTGAGTGGGCATTTACCGTGTTTCAAGGTTCTGATTGGGCAGACATTAATCTGATCGGTGTGAATGGCATAGTGGCAAAACGCTACGATGGATCTACGGTTGCTGACTTATCCGGTGTGCCGGCCGGGGCCAAGTACATTACGACTTATGAAAATCGCTTATGGGTAGCATTTGGCAATGAAATTCGAGCATGTGCCGTAGATCAACCAGAGATATGGAATGATTTTGCTGATCTAGATGGATCATCTTACGGCAAGACGATTGAGAGCACCCGTGGTGAAAATGTGAACATGCTGTCCGGTAGCCTGACGAAACTTACCATAGGGATGCCCAATAGCTTGCATGAACTGTACGGCGGTGTTCCGTCAAGCTTTGTGACGAAGCTCATTACTGATGATATCGGCGTGGTGAATAATAAATCGGCTTCAACACAAAGTGGAATCATGCGCATCATTGATCAGAGCGCTATCTACGATTATGCCGGTGGTAACCTACCAAACCAGGAGTTTTCGCAGATTGTCGGCGGTTATCTCTCGGGTATGGACACCAATGCCGCAGCTGGATCAGACCCGGACCTATTGTACTTCCGCACTCACTCCAATGAGATTATGGTCTACGACTCACGCACAGGTGTGGGCTGCTGGAGCAGGTGGACGGGAATTGATCCTACATTTTATCTGCTGCTGGATGATGTGATGTACATCGGTGATAGCCTGGGTCGTGTGCTAAAGCTAGGCGCGTCCACAGCCGATGCAGGAACGCCTATAAGTTGGTCGTTTACCACCAAGCCATTTACCAATCCTACGATGTCACAGCGCCAACGATGGCTTAAACTGTGGCTGTACGCAGAGATTCCCACGGGTACGACCGTCAACGTGTATCTATCCACCACAAAAAACGGTAATGACTTCAATCTGGTTCATACCGTGTCCGGTCCATTGTCCGTCACCGACCGTATTATCATCCCGGTACGCAGTGTGGTGCTACAAAACACCGTCAGAGTCAAAATATCCGGTACCGGCCCGGCTACCATTCATGAATTGGTCCGTGAAGTTCGGCAGCTGCCACTATTTTAGGAGGGTTATCATGGGTATATGGAAGATGTCACAGTTAAAATCCCCGCCGATGACTGATGATGCTGCGGAGCTACGCGAATATGTAAACTATCTGTCCAATCAGATTGCGATTATGTTCAAGGATTTGGATTTCACGCTGAATGGTGATATTTCGTTTCAAAACGTGAAAGCCAAGTCACTCACGGCAGATCGTATGAACGTAACAGAGCTATCAGCCATCACCGCCAACATGGGTAAACTGACGTCCGGGGAGATATACGGAGCCTACATTGCAACGAGAGAAGCTGCATTCCCTAGAGCAGAGATTAATGATGATGGTGACCTGCTGGCGGTGTATACTGATGCGAATAACTATTTGACAATTGAGCCGGGGATTACTGGTGAACCCACAATCGTAATTCGAAAAGCTGGTGCAGTATCGTTGATTCTTGGTCCTGCATTTGGATTCACTGGTCTTTTAGCAAACACACCTATAGTACTAGGAACACAAAGTGGAAATACAACCATAGTATGCGGTGCTTCTGGAACAGTTTCTGTTCCTTCTTGGTCTAAATTAATTAACGTTGATACAGGTACTTCTCTTCAGTCGGAATTAGATGCTATATGGGCAGCAATTGGTGCAAAATCTAACTCTGGTCATACTCATGCAGTTACGGTAACTAGCGGAGGTGGGACATTTACTACTTCTCCCGGATAATGGTACTATTAGGAAAATACCATTACGGAGGTTATATCAATGAAAAAGTTTGTTTCTGGATTAATAGTCGGAGTACTCTTATTTGCTGGAGCATCGGTATTTGCAGATTCTTCTAGTTTGATAGGTCAGAAAGTCCAAGGGCTATTTAGTGTAGAAAAGGCAGGAACTAAGGTAGCGGATGCCGTTATCATAAACGGCACTGCATATGCTCCAGTAAGAGCAGTTTCCGAAGCGGCTGGGGTAGATTTGAAGGTAGAAGGGAAGAAAATTATTATGAGCGAATCAGCAGAGAACACTACCACACCTGCGCCAACGCCAACGCCGTCTGCAACAGCAGTCACTAATAGACCTACGGTTTCTGCAGAACAAGCAAAAGAAAATAAGATCAGATCGTTAGAAGGTAAATTAGCTACTTTAGCCGGTAGTATTGCCATGGCAGAGGCTCAGTTGAAAGACAAACCAGACAATGTCGAGTTTCAACAGAAGGTATCTGATCTGAAAGCGCAGTATGCGGATCTACAGGCCCAACTCGCAGCGCTGCAAGCACAATGAAAAAGGCTGGTATCATCGTTGTCAGTGGGCTGATACTTATTGTGGCATTTGCTTTATTGATCTATCCAACTCCATATAAATACTTCCCATTTTCTTCAACTGGTGATGGGTACTCTGCTGTAAGAGTTAATATTATCACTGGTAAAACAGAACAATATATGAGAGCGCATGGTTGGGTGGATACAACAAAAGGAGTTAGTGTAGAAGACCTTAACAACAATGCATCAAATTGATGACCAGTTAACCATCGTGAAATTCAAGATAGTAAAAAGACCACACTCCAATAGAGTATAGTCTGTTATAATAATCCAGTACAATGGCATAAGGGCGGTCGGCTAATCTCCCGGAAGGGAGGTGATGCCTGTGGAAGTGAAAGATACACTAATGTTGATGATTCAATTCTCAACGCTGGTGATACTTATTCTCTCCTTCAACAAAAAGAAATAGACCGCCCCCGGTAAGGATCGGTCTATTCTGGATCAGCCTGCCAAGCCGCCCGCTCTTAATGCGGATTGTACGTGGGAGTCGTGTTAGCGCACGGCTCCTTCTTTAGTTTATCTTAGCATAACCAATTTTATGCGGCAACATAATTGCCATGCTTTAATTAACGTGATACAAAAATAATCAAAAAGTATTGCGTACGGGTGATACACTTTTAATAACACATAGAACGGACTAAGGACTCCTATCGGGGTCCTTTTTGTATTCCAAAGGAGGGTTAGCATGGCGACACAAAGCATATTCAACCTGGACAATTTACGCAAGGCGGTACAGACATCCAAAACAACCGGAACAGTCGGCGGTGGGGCTGCAACACAACCAAAACAGCCGACATTGACGATGCCTACAGGGGCCGTAGGTGCGCTGAACGGCGTAAAGCAATCTCCACTGCCAACAGTACTGCCACAGGCGGCAATCACAGCGGCGGGTATGGCGAAGACAGCAGCACCGGTAGTACCGGACGCGGCGAGGGTAGCAGCACAGAGGATGGTAGGTACCACTAGTACGACACCAGATCCTAATATGAGTCGTGCCAATCAAGCACTCAACAATCAGGCCAATCTCGTCAATACACCATTTAGCTACAATGCCGATGCAGATCCAGCGTATCAAGCAGCACTCCGGGCGGCACAACAGAACTTAAGCGTCAATCAAAAGAACACCAATGCCCAGCTCAGAGCTACGGGACAGGGTAAATCCTCATATTCGGAGACAGTAGCCAACCAACTGGCCCATCAGAGCGAAGAAAACGTAGCCAACAACATCTTGCCACAGTATGCACAACAGGCATATAAACAGTACCAAGACAGCATTGCAAATAACCGTAACCTTTACCAGGACTACAACCAGCAAGACTTCCAGAACCCAATCACAGAGTCTCAGGTAACAGGAAACTATCTTCCAACAGAGGCCAAACAAGCGATACAGAACCTGTTAGGACTCAAGACACAGGCTGAGACAAAAGGAATCACCAAGGACGCACGCACACAATTAAGCACTGAGGCAGATGCAATCCGGTCGCAGCTTAAGTCGCTGGGCATTGATCCAAGCTTTTATGGTGCCAATAAGACGGCAGCTCAAGCAAGCGTGAATAATCCGGGAATTCGTACACTCCAAGGCCAACAACTGGATCTGCAAGGAAAACAGGCAAATATGGACGCAGCGTCAGCAGTGTCCAACATGACCGGTAAAGTGATTACGCCGCAGACTGACTGGCAGGGTCTTGTTAGACAGGCTACCGATCCGAATACACCACTTAATGCATCACAAGGAAACTTCAACCGCCAGCAAAACTTCAACGAAGGTCAGCAAGGATGGTCTAATCAGTTTGACAAAGCTAAATTTGACGAAGATACGCGCCGGTATGGACTGGATTATGCTCTACAGCAGCAACAAATTGCCATCAGCCAACAAAATGCGAATTCTTCAAGCTCCGGTAACAGTGCAAGCATAGCAAATTCACAGTTTGGACAATTGATGGATGTGTGGAAAGCCACAGGTACAGCACCAGCAGGACTTGAGTCGTATGGTGTTAATCCTGGTACGAAATATACAAGTATTGCAGCAACAAAAGCAGCCACTGCAGTAACTGCAGAGTCTTATGCTACTTCTTATATCGATAAGAGTGTAAATCGTGATGATGAAGGAAAAATAACTAATTTGGACTCAATTAAGGCACAAGTACTACAGTCCGGTCTTCCTGACAGCGAAATTGCAAAGCTTTACTCCAGATATGGGATTCCACTTCCACAGGGCTACTCGGGAAACTGAGTGGCTCCTCTGCTGCTGGTGGAGGAGCCTCTATAGGAGTATTGTCGCGCAAATATGAGTCCAGTGGAAATCCCGCAACAATAGCAAATAATCCAGGGGACATTGGCGGTAAGTCCTACGGATCGTACCAGATCATAAAGTCGAATATGCCGAACTTTTTGAATTACCTCAAAGATACAGACAGTACCGCATTCGCTAACTTTTCGGGTAAAACGATAGGCGGTACAACATTTGACCAAGCATGGAAAGATTATGCTGCGAAAGAACCCGAACAATTCGAGCGGCTACAGCATAATTACATCTTAGCTACACACTATGCCCCGGCTGTCGGTAAGGTGGAGAAAGCAACGGGGCTGAACATTGCTGACCGATCAAAAGCGGTACAAGATGTGCTTTGGTCAACATCAGTACAGCATGGCCCAGGTGGCGCGGCAACCGTATTTAAAAACGCTGGGATTACTGCAAACATGTCAGACGCGCAGATCATTCAGCGGGTGTACGCAGAACGGGGAGCAAATAACGGAACCAAGTATTTCTCCTCATCTTCCGATAGTGTAAGAAAAGGCGTAGTGAATCGGTTTAAGTCAGAGCTAATCGACGCGCTTAAAATGTTGAAGGGGTGAGATTGTGAGCGTATTTGACGAAGAGCGTAAAAAGTTAGGATTGCCAACATCCACCGACAAGCAAACATCTGGCAGCGCGTTCGACGGTGATCGCATGGACCTGGGTCTGATTAAGGATACACGACCAAAACCAGAGGACAAAACAAAAGAAATCCCTAAAACTCAAGCCGAAGCCAATGTAAGCACAAAAGTATCTGACACGTTGAAAGGAAAAATCCCTGCGGCTCAACTTGTGACCACTCCAAATGCATTCGGGAATGATGCGATTACTAACTTTTCCGGTAAAGTTCCTGCTGCGAATATGATAATGGCAAGCACAGGCGGGCCGGATAATGCTTCAAAGATTCCAGGAATAGCACACAACGAATATGAAGTCGAACAGCAGCGTATTGATGCATCTAAAGCGCCGGAGATAGTCAAATCCGGCGCCACGGTGCTGAATAAACTAGGTAGAGATACCACAGTAGGTAAGTTCCTCACAAACCTATTCCCGACGGACACACAAGCTGTACAGCGCGATTCTACCGGAAACAAAACGCTTGATAAGATCGACAACTTCGCAGCCGCATACTTGACTCCAGCCATGATTCCAACGGGCGCTCCATATGGACAAGGGATTGTCGGCAGCACATATGAATCAGCAGGTAAAGCGCTGAGTAAAGGCGTAGGTCAATCAGCGGTAAACACACTAGCCAAAGCTGTTCCGTTTGCGGGTAAAGATGCTGCCCAGAACATTGCGCGCGTAGGACTGACAGAAGGACTTGCAGGAGCCGCACAAGGCGCAGGATTCGGCGTACAGCAAGGTCAGGATACAGGGAAAGAGATTGCCCGTAACGCCACATTTGGAGCCGCTGGAGGGTTCGTACTTGGATCTGGTGGCGCTGCACTAGGCGAAGCATTCCCGGCTATTGCTAGTCGATTCAAGAAAACACCTACGGAAGCACCGGCGAATGAAGTTCCGGTTAACACAGCGCCTGAGTCAATTCCAATGACTGATCCTGTACAAGCGAGAATCACACCTAATCCTGTGAAAGAGCCTGCTTCTCAGATTGCTGAGCCTACGTTTGCAGAAGTACCCGCACAGCCTGTAAACAAAGCAGCAGAAGCGCCGATTCCTGCACGTGATCCTAATGTCCCTGTTACCCGCGAACAAGCGCTATACGACAAAGATATTAAGGATTGGACACCTGAGGATATTGCTTTTTCCATGAGTCCAGAATTCAACAATGCAAACATCGTTGAAACTCCAAGATTCACTGTTAAAGCTGATGAAGTTGCGCCAACAGTAAAAGAACCTGTTCCAGCTCCAAAGGCCCAAAGAGGGTTCACGGAAACACTAAAGGAATCACCAAAGACACCGGAGCCGCTGAAAGCCAAACTGAACAGCGAATATGAGCCAATCACAAACGCAGATACTGTTGCAAAAGCAAACGAACGTATTGCGCGTGATGTTGAGGACGAAACCAGACGGATAATGAATACGGATAAATATGATGCGGAGGATTCCGTAGTTGCTCAACGTCTAATTGACCACTACAACAAACAAGGAAATTACAAAGCGTCGGTTGATATTGCTGATAAGATTGCGACACAAGCCACCAAAGCAGGTCAGTTTATTCAATCTTTGTCCATTTATAACCGTCTGACACCAGAAGGTGTATTGATTCACGCTAAGCGTATAGCTAAACGCATTAACGAAACATCTTCCAAACTATCAAAGCCGGCAGAAGTAACGCCTAAAATGGCTGAAGATATTGTTTCCCTTGCTGGAGTAACACAGAAAATGACCGGAGTGAAAGACCTTTCCTCAAACGTCATCGATATCCTTGAACGGGCCAAAGGAGGAGCCAAGCTTTCGGCGGATGAAGCAAACACATTAGAACGTTTTGTGAACGAATCCAAGCAATTTATTAAAGAATCGACTGAAAAGGTGAAGAAAAGAACCGCAACACCTCGTCAAAATAGTGATAAGCGAGTTAGAGATAACTTAAAATCATTTTTTGACGAGCAAGAAGCTGCAGCTAGAGAACGCCTGAAAGCGCGTGGTAATCGCCTGAGCGCTACGCCATTGGACGTATGGGCGGATTATGCTGTAATTGGCGCGGCAAAGATAGCAAAAGGAACGATAAGGTTCGCGGACTGGTCAGAACAAATGGTGAAAGACTTTGGATCCGATATTAAGCCGCAGCTAGAACAACTGTATGAGAGATCAAAGGAAGCTTTTAACATTACCTCAAAGAAAATAACAAGGCAGACGATTAGTGAAGCTGAAAAACTAACTCAAAAAGTAATTAAGGACAAGGAACTTACTGGAGTAGAAGCAGAATCTCTTTTGAATATGGCCCAGCGGGTTTCTGCACTATCTGGTGAAGCTAAGAGAGTGGCATCCCAAGACTTGCAGACGATTCTGCAATCTATGGATAAGCCTTCGTTCCTCCGTAAAGTAGCAAGCGCTCAGACGCAAGCACAACTGCTGAATCCTAAAACTCAGGTTCGTAACGTGCTGGGGAATGAGCTGTTCTACCGCCTGGAACGCATCAACAAATACGTGTCCACTCCCATTGACATTGCGCGTTCCAAACTAACCGGATCAGATCGCACAGTCACCTTTCGAACTTTCAACCAAGGTAAGTATTGGGACAACTGGATCAAAGGCGGTAGCGCTGGAGCGCGTGGAGTTAACATCAACGGACTGGAAACGCAATTTGACCTTGCAAGCCCTGCATTCCGTGGGAAGTATAATCCACTCAAGTACACTGAAAAAGCCCTTGGCGCGTCTCTCAGAAGCTTTGACAATGCCGCATACAGCCGTGCGGTTAATAAGTCTTTGGGTGAAATGGCTACACTGGACGCTATCAACAAAGGCGTTAAACCTTCTAAAGAGTACGTGCAAAACTTTGTTGCAAAAACGGATGAAAACGTTAGACAAATTGCAGATGATTACGGACGATATGTGACGTTCCAGGATAACAACATCATTTCTCAAGGTTTGACAAAGTTTAAGCGCGGACTTAATCTGGGAAAAGATTTCGGTCTGGGTGATCTTGTACTGAAATACCCGAAGACTCCCGGAGCATTGCTTATGAGAGCGCTGGAGTATAGCCCTGCTGGGTTTATACGGAGTGGGATGCAGATTGCTAGACCCATATTTAAAAACGGAATAAAGAAGGACCCAGCAGCTGTCGTGCAGGGACTATCCCGCGCCATCGTGGGTACATTCGGTCTTAGCGCATTGGGTTACTACTTGATAGACAATGACATTATAACTGGACAAGCCAGCAAAGACCCGGATGTTAGAGCGCTTCAGACAGCAGCAGGGAAAGGCGCATATCAAGTAAATCTGTCAGCACTAGAACGATTCGTGACCAGCGGATTTGATAAAAAAGCCGGGAAGATTAAGGAGGGAGACTTGCTCTACACATACGACTGGATGCAGCCTGTATCCATTGCGATTTCTCTAGGAGCAAACACCAACAAAGCACTAAGCGGTGAAGGTCCTAAAAACAACGTGGCTACAGGAATCGCTGGAGGCGTGTATGACGCGGTTTCTGGTTCGGTAAATACACTTACTGAGCAATCTGTACTGCAAGGATTGCAACGGGCGGCAGAGGGCTATCCTGGACAAACGGCAATGGACAAGATTGCAGATATCCTTTCAGATATTCCTGCATCGTTTATTCCAACAATTTTCAACCAAGTAAAGCAGTTATCAGACAACACCAAACGGGAGACAACGGACCCTACACTTCTTGAAAAATCACTTAACAAGGCTCAGGCAAAGATTCCGTTTTTTGCTGGTAAACTACCTAAAAAATATGACACCTTAGGAAATGAACAGAAACACTATCAAAACAGTGATGTAGGAGATATATTTCTGAATCCTGGATTTGCAACAAGATACAAACTATCTGATGAGGCTAGAATGATCGTTGATCTAATCGCGGAAACAGGTGACGAAAGTGTTGCTCCTCGTGTACCTAATAAGAAGGTAAACGGTTTACCACTAACTGGAGAAGAATTTTCCCGGCTATCTCAACTCCAAGGTGAATTCACTAATAAAAGTCTTGGTAAAGTTAAAGAATCATTGTCTGATAAATCAAAGATCAAAAGCATTAATAAAAAACTCACTGATTCAGGCAGCAAAGCTAAGAAGGAATTACTAAAAGAGTATCCTAGACTGCAGGCTAAGCCATGATCGAATTCGATGAAACAGAATTTTTAAACTCAGCAGTATCAGACGAGACTCTCTATCTGGTGCTGCTTTTTTGTGGGCCCGAGGTCAGGGACCGATTACTGTACGGCGGTGAAGACGATGTGGGGAACAATAGACACGCTGTACGATCTGATTTATTTCATTCTTCGTAACCTCAAAGATTTCAGGTGGGAGGCCCTTATAGGGTACTCCCTTTATTTATTCGGCAAACGTAGTGGCATGAAGATGTTCCGCAAGTTTATGACCGGACATTTCCCTTATCTCGCAGACGAAAACGAGGACTGGCGCAGATGGGCGACAAACCAAATCGAATTGTTAGGTGGTCGAAAATGGCAGCCGACGAAGCAGTATGGGCGTATGAAACGATCCGCAAAAGTGGATCCGATGAACTTAACTACATCATCGACATTATCACAGGAGGGCATAGGCCCGGAAAGGCGGTACCCGATGAAGACAGCCATAATTGACGGTGGTCATGGAAAGAAAGACTCTGGAGGTATAGGTGAATCCGGTAAGCTTGAGAAGGACTTTAACCTTGCAATGGTCCTTAAAGTAAAAGAGTTATTGAAGAATAATCCTGAGATAAATGTAATACTAACGCGCTCAACAGACGTGTTTGTAGAGCTTGTGGATCGCGCCAAGATCGCTAATAAGGCTGGTGCAGATGTATTCCTATCTATCCACGCAAACGCTGGAGATGCGGAATCAAAAGGATCTGAGACGCTATATACAAAGGATATTGATAAACCATTTGCAACGATCATTCACAAATACCTAATGGCAGCAACGGGACTGACTGACCGCAAGTGCAGGTACCAGAACCTGTCTGTGTGCCGTAACACGACCATGCCAGCCGCGCTGATTGAACCTGGATTCTTAACTAATCCTGAAGAAGAAGCTTTGCTCTTTAATGAAGATTTTCAAAATAAACTCGCCGTGGCAATGGCTCAAGGGATCTGCGAATACCTGGGCGTGAAGTATGGAGTTAGAAAAACACCTACCGGAACATATCCAGTAGATGTGATTATGAACGAGGTCAACTATGATGGTCTGCTGATCGAGGGTAAAAGTTGGGTACCGGCTAAACTTGTTCTCAATGCACTTGGTGCAAAGTGGTCATATGCTTTGCGTAGTATTTATGTCGGTGACACAAAAGTTGATACGAAGAATTATGACGGTACCAGCTACATTAAAAGTACGGATCTGCGGGACCTAGGCGTTGTCCGCAGCGTGTTCCTGGACCCGGATGCAATTAACACCAAACGTGTACTCATTTACACATTATAAGGAGGGCTTAAAATGAATGATTTGCTTGCTCAAGTAATGGCCTTTGCGTCTGCATTGTCTGTAATCGTCGTGGCGCTGCTCAATCTGGTGAAGGCTACGGTTACCCTTCCGAAGAATTTAATCCCAATCATCGGACTCTTGCTTGGATTAGGCGCTGGATATGCTGCTTTTATCTTTACGGATCTAGAATTAGTGCCTCGCCTATGGGCTGGGGCATTCGCTGGTCTGTCGGCAACCGGTCTTTTTGAGCTATTTAAAAATAATCCAGGCACTACTAATTCCAAGTAGTTAATGTTAAAATTAATGTACGACCAAGTAACGTTGTGATGGACGAGCCTCTGTATAGTGCAGGGGCTTTTTTGCGTTATACTGCATTTGAGGTGATCAAATGCCCATCAAACCAGATCTGGTTAACATAGACATGGCACAACAAGTGTGTGAGTATGTCCTGAAGCGTGGAGGATGGCCCGAATGCACGCCAGAGGCTATACTACATCGAGCTTCAACCTATGAAGAGTTGCACAGGTGGGTGGGCGTGGCTACCGGCGATAAAGGTACACCGTTACCACGCGATCCAGAAGCTAACCAAGTCATATACATTGAACAGGGTGGTACATCATACCGATATGTCCACCACAAGGGTGCATGGACATTCGTGGATGCCATGCCAGCATATTTACGGAACGCGCATTAGTTATCCACATTGTGGACAATAATGTTACTCGGGTAACGGAAGAGTAACAAACTTAACCGATATAGACCGATATAAACCAAAAAATATTACAATTTAAATCTGAACGAAGACCCTTAAAACACTATAAATACAGCGTGAATTCCTAAGCAACAGATATAGACCAAAAGATGTTACAAATAATACAAGGTATTTTTATCATACCCCAGATATGGAGGCAATGGATACTTATTTCATAACATTTTGGGCATAAGAAATAGATGAGATTCATACACCAGATGGAATTTAATTAAAATTGTTGTCATTTGGGCGCAGACATGTTAAATTGTTTTATGACCGACTGACCAAAATAAAAATTTAGTCAAAATTAGACTGATTCTTTAGAAGGAAAGGAGCTTGAACCATGTCCATCGACCGCAAAGCATTAATCCTGCAGGCGGCGACAAAGTCCTTTGTGCAGTTTGGCTATAAAGCCACGACTATGGATCAAGTGTCCAAGATCGCGAATGTAGGTAAGGGTACGATTTATACCTTTTTCAAAACCAAGGAAGAGCTGTTTGAGGAAATTCTGGACAAGGCCTCCCAGGAGCTGACCTCGGTTATGAACCGTTTGGCTTCGGAAGATCACACGTTTACTCAAAAGCTGCTCAATCTGCTTGACTCCATCCTGGAATTCCGCTCGGACCATGAGCTGTTCGTCAAGCTGGCGCAGGAGGTGCGCGATATCGGTACCGTCCAGGCACTTGAAGGGGTCAAACGGATGGAGGAATATGCGCTCGATTTTCTGCGGCAACAGATTGAGCGTGCCATCCAGCGGGAAGAAGTGAAGCCGTGTGATCCAAGTGTGGTGGCGTTTATGATCCTGCGTTTATATCTGGCTTTGACTACTGAATGGAACAAAGGGCATGAGCCCCTGGACAAAAACCGGATTAAGGAGCACATGATTTTGTTTATTTCGAAGGGCATTCTCGTGTAGAATCCAAGCCACCCGGCCTGAAAAGGCTATTTTTTTCCGATAATAATGATTGATTGTGAAAATTTTCATGAACTTACAAAAAAGAGATAGAAGGTGCCGGCAATGAAAGCTATTACTGTATTTCTGAAGGATTTGAAAATCCTGGTGACGAAGCCGATGCTTGCGCTCACTTTGCTGGGTGTTGCGGCATTGCCGATGCTGTACAGCGGTTTTTTGGTCGATGCTTCATGGGACCCCTATGGCAATACGGGCAAGCTGCCTGTGGCCGTGGTCAACCAGGATAAGGGAGCTGACTACGAGGGCAAGACCATGGACGTGGGCAAGGATTTTGTCGATGAGCTGAAGGATAATAGTGATTTCAAGTGGGATTTCGTTGATGCGGCTGAAGCGGAGGATGGCATGGCCCATAACCGCTATTATATGACGGTTACTATTCCTGCCAACTTCTCGGAAAATGCGACTACCTTAACCGAGGATCATCCGGTCCAGGCAGAGATTGTGTTCGAGCCGAACAGTGATTATAACTTTGTAGCCGGGCAAATCGGCATCAGCGCGATGAGTAAACTGAAGTCGAAGCTGTCTACCCAGATTACAGCGGCGTATACCCGAAGCATGTTCGAGCAGGTAGACACGATCTCTGAAGGCCTTGGGAACGCCGGCGGCGGTGCAACCGAGCTTAAGGACGGAGCAGGAAAGCTTACTAACGGGCTGACCACGCTTAAGACCAACCTGAACAAGCTTGCCACAGGCACTTCTGAGCTGCAAAGCGGACTGAAGCTGCTGTATAACGGGGCGGGTAGTCTGAATCAGGGCTCAGGCACGTTGACTAAAGGGACGACGGACCTTGCTAGCGGCTTAAGCCAGCTGGCCAAGGCCCAGCAGCAGCTGCAGGATGGTGCTGTGAAGTCACAGAACGGCGCGGCGCAGTTAAAAGAAGGACTGCTGGCTTCGCAGAATGGCAGCAGCCAGCTCAAGGAGGGGCTGACTGCATCCGAAGCGGCCAGCAGCCAGCTTGCTGCCGGTGCAGATCAGGTCGCCAAGGGACTGGAGCAGATGATGGCGGCTACGCCCGGCCTGCAGGAGAGTGAACAGTTCCAGCAGCTGCTGGCCGCAAGCCGTCAGGTTGCCGCGGGTAGTCAGCAGCTGCACACCGGGCAGGCACAACTGCTCGCCGGCAGCACGCAGCTGGACAAGGGACAGCAGCAATTGGCCCAAGGCGCCACACAGCTCAGTGATGGCGGTGCTCAGCTGGCCGCAGGAATGCAGGCCCTCGGCAAGAAGCTGGATGAGGCTAGCAGGGGCGGAAGCAAGCTGGCTACCGGGGCAACGGCGCTCAACAAAGGCGCGTTGCAGCTGAAGCAAGGACTAACCAAGCTGACTGGAGGTGTGGACGGTCTCTCGGAAGGCGCCGTCAAGCTGAATGATGGGGCGGGCGAACTGAAGGACGGTGCAGGCAAGCTGGCCAGCGGCAGCGGTGAGCTGGCGCAGAAGCTGAATGATGCTGCAGCAGACACCTCCAGTGTGAAATCCGGGGATAACACCGTGAATATGTTTGCTGAACCGGTGAAGCTGACAGAGAAGACCGGTCACAAGCTGGATCACTACGGACTGGGAATCGCTCCGTATTTCTTATCGCTAGCCCTGTTTGTGGGGGCGCTCGTGTTCACCACTGTGTTCTCGCTGCGGGACTCGAATGTGCCGGGGGCTTCGCCGATGGGCAGATTCGTCAGCCGGACGCTCACCTTCGTAATGGTAAGTATTCTCCAATCGGTTCTTGCCGATATAATCTTGCTATATGGTCTGAAGCTGGAAGTTCAGAGCGTTCCCCTCTTCTTCCTGTTCTCGCTGATTGTCAGCTTCACCTTCACCATGATTGTGCAGGCCTTGGTTACCTGGCTGGATAATCCGGGGCGTTTCCTGGCGATTGTCCTGATGATCTTCCAATTAACCTCAAGTGCAGGCACCTTTCCGCTGGAGCTGCTGCCCAACTGGATGCAGAAGGTCAATCCTTGGCTCCCCATGACGCATAGCATCGTCGGTTACAAGGCAATTGTCGGCACCGGTGACTACGCGCTGATGGGACAGCAAATCATATATTTGCTTACCTATGCTGTAATTTCCCTAGTGCTTACATTCCTGTATTTTGCCCGCGAGACCAAGCGCACCACAGCTGCTCCGAAAGAGCTGACGGCTTGAGCAACGGGGAGCACAGAACCACAGCAGACATGCAAGCAGGCATACAGCAAAAACTCCCGCCCCTGAAGAAGGGGAACGGGAGTTTTTGCTGTATTATTTAGAAATTAAGATTTATTCTGTTAGTCCAGCATATATTCGCGGTACTTATCCTTACGGGGATTCAGTACAAAGAGAATGCCGCTGACATAGCCTGAAACTGCATTGAAGTTGCGCTTCAGCGTAAACTTACCAGTAAGATAAGTCAGTGTCCACAGCAGCGCGGCGTAATTTTTCACCGGAGCTTTGCGCAGATTCAGCAGGTAATAATGATTGACCGCCGTCGCCCGTGCCACACGTCCTGCTTTGTCGCGGGAGCTTGGAGACTCATGGTGGGTGATTTTCATATCCGGGTTGATTACAAGCTTGCCGTACTTGCTGGCCAGATGACACATATAAATATCGTCAGCCACTGCATAGCTGGTCATCCAAGGATAAGGCTTCATGTCTTTAAGAGCCGAAGCGCGGAATGACATATTGCAGCCATGGAAAAAATCCGTCTCAAAGGTGTCCCGGGTTTCTCCCCAGAGCAGGAGGGAGCCGGCAAGGGTGCTGGCAGACAATCTGCCTGGCGAAGCCGACATTTGGAAGGTCAACAACCCGAGCAGTTTGCCGGATCTGCTGCTGGACATGCCTTTGGCCATGCCGCCTACACCGACGATCGACTTGTCCGCTGCGTAGGTATCCAGCATCCGGCGGATGTACAGCGGATCATCCAGTTCGGCATCGTCGTCGAAGCTGAGCAGAATGTCTCCGTTAATGAGTCCAAGTGCCTCATAACGGGACAGCCAAACGCCGGGTTTGGTTTTGCGGTAATAACGCAGCTCTGCCTGAGGCATCCGGTTCAGTACTTTGCGGAAATACTCCAGGACAGACTCTTCAATATCACCATCGTCCACAATCAGCAGCTCTATCGAGACATCTTCGAGTTCGGTCTGCCTGCCGATGGACTCAATGCACAGCGTAAGATCTTTGATCCGGTTGCGCGTGGGAATGACTATAGACACATCATGCATGCCGCTGACTCCTTCCGGGACGCCTTAGGCGTCCGCTTAACGAGAATATAATGCACCGAAAGTTCTTGTTGCTCTAAGTTTACCCCCCTTCAGGTAGGCCGTATATACCACTTTCGTTTACTTTTTTTTATAGCGTTTGCGATTATAATTATTAGGAAATAAGTTGCATTTGATTTTAAGTAATATGAACTATGCTTACAAAACTTTAAGCCTATGCTTCCTAAGTTAGTTTTGCGAAGTGCGTTCAAGGAGGCTTATCCTATCAAAACTTTAAGCCTATGCTTCCGAAGTCAGTTTTTTACGAAGCTGATACAGGAAGTCATCGCTAAAAAACTTTAAGGAGGAGACGTTATGCATGTCGGGATCTTTATGCATACTAATTACTTTGAAGATTTCTTCGTGAAGGGCCTGGGTCTCAGTGAAGAGGAATATGTAAGTTCGTATCATAACGATTTTTCATTCGATTATGCGCGTCTCTTGCACACCAAAGGCATCCGTACCACTATTTATAACTTCACCCGTGTCGGTGATGAGGTCAGAACTTACCAGCATGGCATGGTGGATTGCACGGTTAAATTCATCCCTGTAGGGAGACTTTATAAAACGTACTGTCTGATCCCGCACTCGCACCGGACGCCCATTGGTAAATTTATCTCCCAATATATCTCCACCATTCAAAAGGATCTGGCCGGGATTCTGTGCGGGGATGGGATCAATCTGATCTATGCCCAGGAATATGCCTCTGGACGTTTTGAACGGCTGGCTTCAACGGCCAAGCAGCTGAACATCCCCATCATAGCCGCATACCACGGAGGCAGCATTCATAAATGGATATTGCCAATCAAAAAACATACGCTGCACAAGGCTTCCTTTCTGACCACACTTAATGAGGATGAGCAGAAAAGCATGGTAAGCCATTTCCCGCACATCGCGGACCGGATACGGCTGCTGCCGAACTTTGTGAATTCGGCGGTCTTTTACAAGCGGGACAAGGAAGAGGCAATGACGGCGCTTGGCCTGGACCCGGACAGCAGATATATTATCACCGTAGGGCGATTGTTCGAGCATCAAAAAGGACATTCTCTGCTGGTTCAGGCCATGGAACAGTTGCGTTCCATTCCGGGCCTAAAGGTACTGATCGCCGGCGGCGGGCCCGATGAGCAGAGCCTGAAGGCACTGATTGCTGAAAAAGGTCTTGAGGACCGTATGATTCTTCTCGGTACGATCCGCAACAAGGATGTCCTGGCCAGCTACTACAGCATTTCCGAGCTTTTCGTACTGCCTTCACGGTATGAAGGGCTGCCGCTGGTCATTCTGGAAGCTGGTGCCTGCGGGCTGCCGACGGTTGCCTTTAATGTAATGGGGGTACGCGGGCTGGTGCAGCATGGGGTGAACGGCCTGCTTGCTGAAGGGCTGAGCCCGTCCGCACTCGCTGCCTCACTCGATACGTTGCTAGCCAATCCGGAGCTGCGTGCAGAAATGGGGGAAGCCGCCTTGCAGATCGTCCGCTCTGACTATTCTGAGGAGATCATCGGTGCCAGGCTGTATAATTTGCTGCAGGAGAGTCTGGGGCTTGATCCTTTGCCGGCCCAATTTGGCGGGGACGGCTTTGCAACGAAGCTGAGCACCCCCGTCTGAACAGCCCGAATACAACGTGGTAACGTGTGTAGAACCTAATATAAACTGATCCTACAGCGCTCTGCGCTCCGCAAAGAATGCCGGCAGGCTTTTTGCGGAGTGAGGCGCTTTTTTGCGGATTCGGTGCATATTTGGAGAAGGTAAGGCCGAAGGTGTGAAATATACTTGTAATTTTCGGTTTTTAACTATACAATTGTAAGTGACAAATATTTAGTTACTTAACTTTAGGAGGAATCCCTATGAGAATAGATGTATGGTCCGATAATGCCTGCCCGTTCTGTTATATCGGCAAAAGACGACTGGAGAACGCATTGAGCCAGTTCGAAGGCCAAGACAAGGTAGAGGTAGTCTTCCGCAGCTTCCAGCTCGATCCGAATGCTCCGGTTCAGGCAACCATGGATATTTATGATATGCTGGCTGCCAAATATGGCATGACTCGTGAGAAAGCGATAGCGACGAACGTTCAACTCGCAGAACAAGCCAAAGGGGTTGGTCTGGATTTCAACTTTGATATCGTGCAGAATACAAACACGTTTGACAGCCACCGTTTAGGCCACTATGCTGCCGCCAAAGGCAAAGGTCCCGAGATGTCCGAGCGGCTGCTGGCGGCTTATTTTACCAATGGGCATAATTTGGCAGACCGTCAGGAGCTGGCTTCCCTGGCTGCCGAGGTTGGACTGGATGCTGCAGATGTAGCGGCTATGCTGGAGACAGACGCTTATGCAGATGCGGTGAACACTGATATTGCGGAAGGACAACGGCTGAATATCACAGGCGTGCCTTTCTTTGTATTCAATAATAAATATGCCGTTTCGGGCGCTCAGCCGGGGCCGGTATTCTCCGAAGTATTGGATACAGTCTGGGCTGAAGAGAAAAACACACCTGAGCTTCAGGTTGTCGGTAAGCCCCAGTCCAAAGCAGCAGATGCCGAGGGCTGTGACGACGGCTCCTGCAGTATCTGATTTTGAATACCCGACCGAAACCAGGGCATCCTGTCTTGGAGCGGATGAATGAATAGTGCTTACATGAAGCTGCACAAAAGCCCCCTCCCGTTAGAAATGGCTAACGGTGAGGGGGCTTTTGGATGAAGGGGAAAGCAACGGTTACGGTCAGCAGTTATCTGAACGAAGTCACAAAGCTCGTAAACAACGTCCGCACATCATAGTGATGCTGCTTGATCGGTTCCACAGGGCGGTTCACACCCATCAGCGTGTACACGGCAATTCTGGCGGCCCGGACGGAGTATTCCTCGGTGAATACCACGTCGTCCGGGATCTCGCAGTATTGGCCGACAAAGGCGAGGTTGGTTGACCCCGCTGGAACGACCTGCGGCCGGTCGCTGTTCAGCCGCGGCATGAACTGGGAGGTAATGTATGGCATCATGCAAGGGATACAGCTCACGGTAGCCATGATCTCTTCCTTGTGCGCTTCGAAATGAAGGTGGCCGATCAGCTCCTGCATAATTTCTTCCCCGGTACAGTCGCACATTCTCTTTTTTACGAAATCGCCGACCTTGTCCGGATACAGCCCGTAGCCCCAGAATACCTTGACATGCTCTGGTTGATTGCGGAAATGTGGCTGGAACGCCAGCACCACAGACATGAACCAGCTGGAATCCTTGAAGGTGACAAGAGCGCCTGTACCGGCCCGGTTGCGTGTGAACTTTTCCATCAGATCAAAGAATGCCGAGTCCTGGAATGTTACGGTGAACGATTCCCATTTCGAGCCGTCCACATGATCGTCGAAAGGGGAGGGATTGCCGAGACCCGGTTTCTTGGCGGCGATGTTCTCCCATAGCTTCCAGGAGCTTCCCTTGCCGTTCAGGCCCGGAGCGGTTGTCATCGAACCGAGGCTGGAGCCTTCGGTCATGGAGCCGTTCGTAATGATCACGCGGTCTTCTTCGCCAATCTCGATGACATCCGGAACACCTTGGCGAAGCACATGCATTTTCGTAACTGTAATGCCTTCGCCGTCCTTGAAATCCAGATCGGTGACTGTACATTTCAGGGTGAAATCTACGCCAAAAGGCTCAAGGTACTTGTGCAGCGGCAGAATAATGGAATCATATTGGTTATAAGGAGTGCGGGTGACTCCTTCAAGCGTTTGAATGCGCGGGAATTCATGCATGAAGCGGATCATGTATCTTTTGAATTCAACCGCACTATGCCAGGGCTGGAAGGCGAACGTCGTTGCCCACATGTACCAGAAATTCGTCTGGAAAAAATGAGGACCGAACCAGTCGTTGATCCGTGCCTTGCCCATTTTGTCTTCGGGAGTGATAATCAGCTTGCCCATAGCCAGACGGTCCGCCATGTCGAAGCCCATCGATAGTACATCCTCGACTTCACCTTCCCGGTTAATCAGACGGGCATTGGAGTGTGTAGGGTTGGCATCATCGAATGCTGTAATTTCCTCCCGCAGCGATTGCCCCGGATGGTCGATCGAAGGAATGGTGCTCAGGAGCTCCCAGAGATTCTCGTAGGTTTCATCGTTCAGCATCCGGCCGCCCCGGATGACATAGCCTTGTTCACCGCTGCCCGAACCGTCATTGCTGCCGCCGAGGATTTTCATCTCTTCAATAATGTGAATGTTCTGTCCGGGGAAGTCGCAGTCTCTGACGAGGTAGGCCGCACCTGCAAGGGATGCAATACCGCCGCCGACAAAATAAACCTGGCTGTTACCGTACTCTTTTTTCACTGTGAGTCGCCTCCATAGGGTTGCTGTTTGCTGTTGCTGTCCCTAATGTAAACCAAGGCTGACGCTGAGGGTATGGTCAAAAGTCTGCAAGTGTATGAAATTTGGTCACTTGAGGCAAAGTGTAAGGTTTTCCGACGGAAATCGCCTCTCTTAGAGATCGGTAAGACCGTTTCCACTCGCATATTGATGCAGCGCTTTGGCAAAGTTCCCCTCAATGAGCACACTGAGCTTATCGATGATCACCTTCGGCTCTTCCTTCATGCCGCCGCGCATCCACTGGATCACAAGTCCCGTAAAAGCCAGCGTATAGAAATTGGCAATAAACCGCTTGTCCTCACCGCTAACCTCCAGTTCACCCGCGAGCTCTTGAATAACCCCCATAATCAGGTCATTCGTCACTTCATACAGATACGCATCGAGATGTGTTCGGCCCAGAGAGTCCAGCGTATTGCAGCAAAAGGCTTTATTGGCCCCAATATAGCAAAAGATCCGGTAAAACCCGTCCGTCCACGTGCTGTAGCTGCGGTACTGGGCGATGCTCTCCACAGCTTCTGTCTGATAAATCCAGCCCAGCAGCTCAAAAATATCCTGGAAATGATAATAGAACGTCTGACGGTTCAGCCCGCAATCATCCACTAGATGCTTAACGGAGATTTTGTTCAGCGGGGCATGCTCCATCAGGGCTTTCAGCGAATGGGCGAGGGCTTTTTTGGTCAGAAGGGAATTGGACATGGGCTACCCCCTTATCATGTGGTCCTGATGGTTGACAAAGCTTCGTTGTTCAAAAGGAATTATGCGCCGTTCCTGCGTCTGGCCAGCCAATAAATCCCCTCCGTGAGCAGGCCGGCCGCAAAGCCTCCAAGGGTGAACATGGCAAACGTGAGAAAGCCCGCCAGATCCTCCCATCCGGACATTTCCCGGTAGGTGTAGACGATCATGAGTCCCAGCCCGATCAGAATCCCTGCCGTGGTAATCAGCCACACCAGCCTTGCGCCGAGCCAGCCGGAGCCGTTCACCATGATGGACACGCCGAGCGCAAGCACGGCATAACGGCCGAGGAGGAGAGCACTGAATTCCTTGTCCAGCAGGATAAAACGGTGCAGAATCAGCAGCAGCCACAGAAGAAGGGCATAGACGGGAAACCAGATGTACCAGCGGTTGCTTTTGGCGGTTGGCAGGAAACTCATGAACCCATCACCTCATTTATAGGAATATTTAGATGTCTTCCAGCTCCTCAGCGCTTTGCAAAAGAAACTTTAGAAGATTGGGGATATCCTCCATTTGATCTTCGGTAATTTGTCTCTTGAACTGCAATTCGATGCAGTTGTTGTACGTGTCGATATCCTGTCCGTAAAGGTAACTCAGGGATTGAACAGGCTGGAAATCAGGTCCCCAGATCGCGGAGAGGACATCCTCAATCGCTGGACACTGGACGTTAACATCCTCGATTTCCATATAGAAGCGCAAAAGAAGGCCGCAGCCGGGATCGCTGCCCGGAGTTTCCAGAATTTCATCACTGAGCTCCTTCACAGATGAGAGCAGCACCACCTCGGAGGTGACATTTCTGCCATCGGTCAGCTTGAAGGACAGGCTGAACTCCCGGGACATCAACGCGAGGTTCAGGAGATCGGTCCGGTCTGTTATCACTAGAATGCCGTCCAGATTATCATAGTCGTAGAGCTGGTTTTCAAAAGCAATTTTAATATTGTCAAAGACAGTAGGATGGAACATGAATGGCACCTTCTTATGTTTCTCTATATTGTATCATGACGCCAATTGCTGCGAAAATGTTGCTGGACCAGAGGCACGCCCTATGCCGAATGAAAGGGGTGCTTATCCCACTGATCAGCCGGATAAGCACCCCTTTAAGGATGAATGGAAGCATTTAATCCTGTCCATTTGCGGTTCGTAATAAACTTTAGTTCGTTGGTGCAGGTGCAGAATATTTCAGGAACGTCTTCGGGATGGCACTCTCAAAGGTGAGCAATTCTCCCGTGGTCGGATGTACAAAGGAGAGCACGCGGGCATGCAGTCCAAGCCGACCCACAGCTTTGGTCTCTGCACCGTATTTTTTGTCGCCGGCAATCGGATGTCCGATATCGGACATGTGCACACGGATCTGATTTTTGCGTCCGGTCTCCAGGTGCACCTCCAGCAAAGAGAAGTGGCGGTTGGCCTGAATAAGCTTGTAGTGGGTCACGGCGTGCAGGCCATCCCCTTCATGGGGGCTGGAATACATTTTGAGCGTCGAGGTTTCCTTCAGCCAGGAGCTGATGGTTCCCTCCGGTTTTTTGACAACACCTTCGACAAGAGCTACATAGGAACGTTCCTTCACCGTGTCTTTCCACGTATTCTGCAGCATTTGCTGAAGCGGTTCACTCTTGGCAAACATCATGACCCCGGAAGTGTCGCGGTCCAGCCTGTGTACCACAAAGACGCGGTTTTGGGGGTTGCTTAGGCGTACATGCTCCATCAGTTGACGGTAGGCGGTCAGTTCATTGTCTTCGCCGGTGGCGATGGACAGCAGACCCGCATCCTTTTGAATGACAATCAGATCGTCATCCTCATGCACAATCGTCAGTCCGATCATTTCCTTCACCTGGGCCGGCTTTTCCTGGTCAATGGTAACGGTCTGGCCGGGGTGCAGCTGGAAATTATGTTTGGTCACTGCCTTGCCGTTCACAGACACCTGCCCCCGGGAGAGCATAGATTTGATGGAATTTCTTCCACGGCCTGTAACGGTCTTCAGCAGAAAAGCCAGCAGCTCGGCAGGTTCGGTCACTGTATACGATTTAACTGGAGCGGGTGTTTTGGCTGTGGCCCCCGGCTTGCCGCCCGTTTTGCTATTAGAGCTTCTTATGCCGGACTTAGGCTGAACCTTGGCGTTCGTTCCCGGCCTCGCGCCGCGTTTGGAACTATCTTTGGGATTTCGTCTTGTATTCATGGAAGCATTCTCCGTCCTCTAATAATGTACTCCTCAATATACCATGAGCAGTTAAGAAATACTACGGAGCGCCGGGAGTGGGGTTCATCAGGCTGCTGTAGGGCGGCTATATCATCATAATCCGCCAGACGACGACGATTAAGGCAATACCGGCAAAGCACCATCCCAGTGCGGAGGCGTATTTTTTTTCCCTTACCCATCCGCTGGATTTGTAGATATTCCGGTCTACAGTGAGCAGCATCAGTGCGGAGAACATCGCAATGGCGGCGGAACTGGAAAATAAACTGACCATGAGCATCTCCCCGTTTCCTAAGTCTTTTTAAGTCCGACTCTCCGCAGGTGCAGTGTGAGGTTGAAGTCCACGGTAATACTGCCGTAGAGCTCTTCCCAGTCACTTTTGTTATGAATGTGCTGTCTCCAATACTCAGGGTGGTGGGCGCGGATAATCTCTCCCATTCCAAAAATATCGGCATGATCCTTCTGGGTCTGCCGTATCAGCCTTCGGATCACACCCTTCGCATTCCTTTCGAATTCACGCTCAATCTCATGCAGTCTTGCAGTGGAATCGGCAGGCTTCTTGCCGTTATAGTGCTCATCCAGATCCCCTTCAAAGTTAATATCAAAGGATAGCACCGGCTTGCCGTCCCGGATGAAGCTGCGGGCCTTGGTGTAGCGCTCATTAATTTTGGTCATGACCATACCGAGCTCCTTCGTCTTGAAAAGGGTAGAGTAGCCGCCTGGGTCCATTCCCTCAACGGCCATGAAAGCGCCGATTTCAAGCGGCTGTGTAGTGTTGATCATTTTGCCCTGGCTGAAATACGCCAGACCGTTAATCAGAATATTCTCTTTGTTGCGGAGCGCCACATAAGGAAGATAGGCGCTTTGTCCCCATTTGGAATCTGCCGACCAGTAGGTGCCGATATAATCCGGGGGGAACTTGCCCGAGGTTACCGCTTTCTCCATCATGGAGAGCACATAGAGCGTGGGCACGCGCTGCAGCGGAGGCTTGACATCCATGAACTGCGAGGCACGTCCTTCGGACACCAGCAGCCAGGTCCTGCGCCGGACTTCGGGATTGCGCCGTAGATAGTCATCCAGATCGTCCATTCTTCCCCGGGCGATGTCTTGGCTGATGACGATCACACGCAAATGCACGAGATACCGGGGGTCTGCGATCTGCTGCTGCAGATTGTTCATGGCATCATCAAGCGAATGTCCAAGCACCGTAACCACCCACACCGGGCTTATCTTTCCGTCCTGGCTTCCGCCGCTGCCCGGGCCCAGCGGGACCCGTCCTGGAACAGCAATCTGTGCTGTGATACTGATCATTTCCTTCGGCATTTCAGTATTCTTAAGATGGGTGACCTGTTCTTCCTCAGCTGCCTTTTCGGGCGGGGCGGTATCAATGGATAAGCCCAGCACCAATGCCCGGTCCTCAATTTCAACCTGATCCCAGCATCCGGCAAGGAAGAGACTGATAACGGCAGCCGGCAATAATACCGAGCCTATTTTTCGCAGCAATTTATTCATGACAGGCCCCTCTTTCCGGAGCGGCGGAGCCAATAGACCGCCCATAGCAGCATGGGGTAGCCAAGCAAGAGGAGCATGGAGACATTCCCCAGCATCAGTGACCAGGTATAGGTCTCAAAGACATTCTCCGGAAGCAGGGCGATCACAAAAACAAAAGGAAGCACGGCGCTTGAGGTCATCCGCTGATCTCTCAGACCCAGCAGATTCTGCAGGAGATAGGATGCCAGGTAATAGGTAGTGTAAATTGAGGTATATACTGAAATTACCCATATGACAATAAATAGGGCATCCAGCCGTTCCAAAAATCCTTCGCCTATTGCCGCTGATCTGGCGGTTTCCAGCGTGGGGTAAATCAGCAGTTTGGTTTCCTCTGCACCGAACAAGCCTATGCATGCTAGAGCAATCAGCCAATAGACAGCCCCCGATACAAAAATGCCAATGGCCCCTGCACGTACCGCCTGCTTCGGCAGCTTCATGAAAGGGATCAGCAGCGTAATCACAAAGGAGCTTTGGAACAGGTAGCTGGCTTCAAGCGCGCCTTTCCAAAATGAGGCTGTAGGAGCCGTCAGAACAGGCTGCAGGTTCAATAGATCAACATTCCTTAAGGAAATCAGAATGGTTACCAGAACAGAGCCGATGATCAGCGGCAGGTAGAAGAAATGAATGTAGGAAAACTTGATGATATTCCTTCTGGCTGACAGCTGACAGATTAGCAGCATCAGAAAAATGGTTGCTTCGATCGGTGTTTTATTGAATAAAACACTGGTAGCGACATCTCCAAACTGGCGGGCAGTAAGACCGGTAAGCGTCATGAATATGAGCCATATGATCAAAGTGAAGAACATGGCCAGCGGGCGGCCAATTAATCGGCGGCTGAATACAAACAGCGATTCTGTAGGGAAACGGCGGCATAAGGAGGCGAGCAGCCAAAAGCTGAAGAAGGAAACCAGAACGCCGGTGAGCGCCACAAAAGGCCCGGCACTATTTCCGGCAACGGCCATGTAGCGGGGAAAGCTGAGTAACCCTACACCAATGATTGTGCTACTGATTACGGCTGCCGCGCGCAGGGTCGTGATCTGTCGGGAATCGTTCACCGGTCTCCCCTCCTTCTTGAAGAATCTGGTCTATATAAGTTCCAGGTACAGAGTCCGGAAGTTTAGTGCTGTCCTGGGTATACAAAAAACTGGGCCGCCGGCGCATCCACCACAAAGGCGCCCTCACCAGCGTATCCTTCCAATCCCGCCATTTGCCGGGGATGTACGGTGACATAAACGGGACTCCGAAGGATTCGAGGAATAACAGATGATTGATAATCAGGATCGTACCAATCATTACACCGTAGAGTCCGAACATTCCGGCAAGAAGGACCAGGGGGAATCTCAGCATACGCAGAGCAATCGCGGTGTTATAAGCCGGGGTGGCAAAAGAACCGATAGTGGTCAGCGCGACAATGACCACAGTGATCGGACTTGCCAGTCCCGCTGATACCGCAGCCTCGCCGATCACGAGCACGCCCACAATGGAGAGGGCCCCGCCAATCATCTGCGGGAGGCGGATCGTGGCCTCCCGCAGCACCTCCATGGATACCTCCATGATCAGCACCTCCAGCACAGCCGGGAAGGGAACGCCGGCCCTCCCCCCGGAGATGGCTACTGCGAAATCTGTAGGCATCAGCTCCGGATTAAAGGAGATTACGGACACGTACAGAGCCGGGAAAAACAGGGAGAAAGCAAGTGCGATCAGTCGGATCATCCGGATGAGACTGCCCATAATAAAACGTTCCGTATAGTCATCAACCGTTTGGAAGAATTGGTTGAACAAAGCCGGAACAATGAGTGCAAAAGGAGAGCCGTCCACCAGGATAGCTACCCGGCCTTCGAGCAAAGAAGCTACTGTTTTGTCCGGCCGCTCCGTGCTCTGAACCTGCGGGAAGGGGGATAACGGCTGGTCTTCAATAAATTGTTCAATGTAGCCTGCATCGATAATCCCGTCAGTATGAATAATTGAAATTCTGCGCATCACCTCGGCTACGAGCTTCGGGTCAGCCAAGTTGTCCAAGTAGCACAAGGCCACCCTGGATTGGGTTCGGGTCCCGAGCGGACTGATTTCAATCCGGAAGTCCGTACTCTGCAGCCGGTAGCGCAGGAGCGAGAGGTTGTTCTCAAGCTTTTCCACATATCCTTCCCGCGGGCCCCGGATCACTTGTTCCGTCTGGGGTTGCTCTACACTTCGGATGTCGATCTGCCGCATATCCAGCATTAGAGCTTCGCTGGAGCCTTCTATCAGCAGAATCAGCTGGCCCTTGACGATTGCGGGAGGCAATGCGGACAGGTCTTGTTCTGTGGTTCCTTGTGTGACTTGTACCGCTACATTCCAGATATAATGGGACATATCAGCAAGCTTGTTCGGCATTCCGGGATGACCGGCAGAACGGTCCATGAGCGGTTTAAGAATGTATTCCTGAATCTGCTCCTGATTGACCAGAGAGGAGAAGAAAATAAGCGCCGCCTCATATCTGCCGAACAGCAGAAAATCACGCACGACAAGATCTCCGCTTTGGCCGAGTCGGTCAAGCAGATCTTCCGTATTTTCTTTCAGGCTGAGGCTTATCGTGTCATTGCCGGGAACGGGAGGTACAGGGGAGGGCTGATTTTGCTTCTGCATATATGAAGCGTATTTCTCTTTCCAAGCTTGCATTCGGCCGCCTCCTTTGGGCTGACAGTTTGGAAGATCACTATAAAGTGTTGGTTAGTAGAGGGTTTTTTATGTAAACTAAAGATAGAAAGTCTTAAGGAGTTATGATAGAGATGAAGATGCAAGCACCTACCATGGAACAGGCGCAGGCTGAACTGCAAAAATATTACGGCTATCCCGACTTCCGGGAAGGCCAGAAGAAAATTGTCATGAATTTGCTGGAAGGCCGCGATACGCTGGGTATTATGCCGACGGGCGGGGGGAAATCGATCTGCTATCAGGTTCCCGCACTGCTGCTGCCGGGACTTACCCTGGTCATTTCACCGTTAATCTCGCTGATGAAGGATCAGGTGGATGCGCTAACCACAGCAGGAATTCCAGCCGCATATATCAACAGCACACTAAGCGGCAAAGAAGTGAATGATCGCATCCGCGCTGCACGCCGGGGCGAGCTGAAGCTCCTCTATGTGGCTCCTGAGCGGCTGGAGTTGGACTGGTTCCGCCTGGAAATGGCCGGACTGTCTATCTCTTGTGTTGCAGTGGATGAAGCACACTGTGTCTCCCAGTGGGGACATGACTTCCGTACCAGTTATCTGGCAGTCTCCCCGTTCGTAGAGGAGTTGCCGGAGCGGCCGATTCTTGCGGCTTTTACCGCGACAGCTACGCCTGAGGTGATGGAGGATATGGTCCGGCTGCTGCGGCTTCGTCAGCCCGGGGTCTTCATGACCGGGCTGGGCCGTGACAATCTGGCGATGTCTGTGCTGCGCGGGGAGAACAAACGCGAGTTCGTGATGGACTATACCGCGCGGCACTCTAATGAGCCGGGAATCGTGTATGCGGCTACGCGCAAAGAGGTTGATGACCTCTATCAGCGGCTGCAGGCGTCCGGTGTCGCCGCCGGGCGTTATCATGCGGGAATGAATGATCAGGAGCGGGCAGAGAGCCAGGAAGGGTTCCTCTACGACGATATACGCGTCATGGTCGCTACCAACGCCTTTGGGATGGGTATCGACAAGTCGAATGTACGTTACGTCATCCATTACAATATGCCAAAGAATATGGAAGCCTATGTGCAGGAGGCGGGCCGTGCCGGACGGGACGGAGAGCCCAGCCAGTGCATTCTGCTCTTCAGCGCCCAGGATATTATGACGCAGAAATTCCTGATTGAGCAGAATCCGCAGGACACGGACCGCAAAGCCAATGAATACCGCAAGCTTCAGCAGATGATCGATTACTGCTATACCACCCGCTGTCTGCGCAGTGCCCAGCTGGATTATTTCGGCGAGGAGCATGGGGACAAGCCGTGCGGAATCTGTAGCTCTTGTACGGATGAACGGGAATTGGTAGATATGACAGTGGATGCCCAGAAGATTTTCTCCTGTATCCACCGCATGCGCGAGCGTTACGGCGTGGCCCTGGTATCCTCTGTGCTGAAAGGCTCACGTAATCAAAAGGTGCTCCAGTACGGCTTTGAGAATCTGCCTACCCACGGGGCGATGTCCAGCCGTACGGAGAAGGAGATTACAGAGACCATCAATGTAATGATCTCAGAAGGTTATCTGGCATTATCGGAGGGGCAGTATCCGGTTGTACGGCTGCAGCCTCTGGCTGCTGAAGTGCTGCGCGGCCAGCGGCAGGTACTGCAGCGGGTGGCCCGTCCACTCCGTACCGGAGGTGCATCCGGTTCGCGGGACCGCAGCCGTGTCCGCGATCTGGCGCCGTCGGCTGTCAATGAGACGGTATTCGAGCAGCTGCGCCTGATCCGCCGCGAGCTGGCGGGGCATGAGCATGTGCCGTCCTACATTATTTTCAATGATGCGACCCTTCGCGAGATGAGCGTGGTTTGCCCGCAGACCGAAGCGGAAATGCTGAGAGTCAAAGGGGTCGGCGAAGTGAAATACCGGAAGTACGGCAAGCCCTTCCTGGAATTTTTTCAAAATGAAATGTAAAGAAGGTTATGAGGCATGAAAATCATCCTGGCCACATTAAATGCCAAATATATTCACACCTCGCTGGCGATCCGTCTCCTGAAGGCATACAGCGAGCATGAGTTTCAAGATATTCATTTGGCAGAATACACCATCAAAGATCCCGTGATGAATATCGTGTCAGACCTATTCCAGAAGAAACCGGATGTGATTGGTTTTTCCTGTTATATATGGAACATCGAGGAGACCGTTGAGCTGATCGGGATTCTTAAGCAAGTGATGCCGGAGATCAAGATTGTGCTGGGCGGGCCGGAAGTATCGTATGAGCCGCTATACTGGATGCAGCGTGAGGCCGGGATTGATTTTGTAGTGAACGGGGACGGGGAAGAGACCTTCCATCATTTACTGCAGGAATTGCGGGATGACCACAAGTTCCATTTTGTCTACGGGGCTGCCTACCGCAAGGGCGAAGAGCTGATCGTCAATCCGCCGCGTCCCAAAAGCGATCTCAACACTCTGCCGACGCCACACCGGTTCCCGGATGATCTGCCGGATCTCGGCAAGCGGATCGTTTATTTTGAGACCAGCCGGGGCTGTCCGTTCAACTGCCAGTTCTGCTTGTCCAGCATCGAGGTGGGGGTGCGGTACTACGATATTGAACGGGTCAAATCCGATCTGCTCTATCTGATTGAGAATGGTGCAAAAGTCATCAAATTTCTCGACCGCACCTTTAACATCAACCGCAATTATGCCATGGAAATGTTCCAGTTCCTGATCGACAACCATCAGGGCTGTGTATTCCAGTTCGAGATTACGGCCGATATTATGCGTCCAGAGGTACTGGACTTTCTGGCGGAGAATGCCCCTCCGGGCATCTTCCGGTTCGAGATTGGCGTGCAGTCCACCAATGATGAGACGAATGAGCTGGTCAAACGCCGGCAGAACTTCACCAAGCTATCCCGCACCGTCATGAAAATCAAGGCCAGCGGCAACATCGATCAGCATCTCGATTTGATAGCTGGTCTACCGCAGGAGGATTACTCCACCTTCCGCAAAACCTTTAACGATGTATTTGCCATGGAGCCGGAAGAGCTGCAGCTCGGATTCCTCAAAATGCTGCGCGGCACCGGCCTGCGCGCCCAGGCGGCCAAATACGATTATACGTATATGGAGCACGCTCCTTACGAAATACTCAGCAGCCACGTGATGCCTTTCTCTGACATCATCCGGCTCAAACGGCTCGAGGATGTGCTGGAGAAATATTGGAACAGCCACCGGCTGGATCATTCGGTCAAGTACCTGATCCGGCATGTGTTCCCATCTCCGTTCGATTTCTTCCAGGAGTTTGGCGACTATTGGGAGGAGCGGGGCTGGCAAAAGATCGGGCACCAGCTGGAGGATCTGTTCATCCGGCTGCATGCTTTTCTGACGGACCGCGGAACGGATTCCATGGAAGTAATCACCGGGCTGATGAAACTGGATTATTTCCTGGGCCACAAATATAAGCCACGTAAAATCTGGTGGGATATCACGCTGGACAAATCCGACTGGTCCCGTTATATGAAGGAAATCACCAGTCGTCCGGAGCGCCTGTCCGCCAAGCTGGCAGAGGCGGGATTCAGCGAGCGGGAGCTGCAGAAGTTCACAGTGCTCGAAGTGCTGCCATTCCGGCTGGATGCCGTGCTGGATTCGATTAGCGGACTGCGTTTTGATCCTGTGGCTGCTGAAGCTGAAGGGGCCGGGAAAATAGACGATAGCACGCTGGGGAACCCCCTTGTAACGGGTGGCGAACAGACAGGCACGGCAGCTGCTGCAGTGCAGACAAAGCCAGCGGATCTGGCAATGGATACCACGCCGCCGCTTGCTGCTGCAGACAAGAGTTCCGTTGCTCTGGCGGAACCCTTGGCGCATACCGCCGGAAGCACGCTGCTGATCGTCATGTACCAGCAGGACGAGAGCCAGCGGGCGCAGTACTATTCACTGCCTTTGTAGTCATTCTGTCTCTTGATGCGCCAGGAAAGGGGAGTTTCGGAAGGGAGGCCCGCCGGAGAGGATTGCCCGGCAGGTCTTTATGTAATAAAATGGATTGTGCTTAAATAAAGTAAAAAAGGAGCTGTGTCATCAGCACAGCCCTGGTGTACAACCACTGCTGTAGAGCAGCCGGTCGTCTCATCTTTTGTGGTTTGGAGTAGACCGTTACCTTCCGGGGCGGTCTATTTCTTTTTAATGTAGCCTAGCAGAGCCAATAGGAACATACCGAACATGAACATCAGGGTAATAGCATCTTTTACGTCCATTACCGTCACCTCCTCTTATAGGAGAGGCGCCTACTGCTCATGAACAATGTTGTACAAGAAAATCATATCACATTCTGCATGTTAAAAAATGGATCATTAGTAGATTTATAGCGGAAAAATACAAAGACAGGCTTTCCGGAACTGACGGAAAGCCTGTCTTTTATAGTATGCTAATGAGCAGCGGGTTGAAGCAGCAATGATTCTGCCGGCAGGTGGCGTACAAGCCAATCCAGCACATCCGAAGTTACCTCATCCCGGTTCACTTCGTTGAGCATTTCATGCCTGCCTTCGGGATACAACTTGAATTCTACATCGGATATTCCATGCTCCTGGTAGATTCCGGCCAGGCGGATCACACCTTGACCGTTCATGCCTACAGGGTCTTTGGCTCCCGCAAATAAATATACGGGCTTATTCTTGCATAGTGTAAGCAGAGTTTCCGGGGAATGGATATCCCGCAGCAGCCGGAAAAAATCGCGGAAGAAACGGGTTGTGCAGACTGCTCCACAGAAAGGATCAGCTATGAAGAGGTCTACTTCCTGTGAATCACTGCTCAACCAGTCAAAAGCAGTTCTTACCGGGGCGAAGGAACGGTTATAAGGGCCGAAAACAATCCCGTTCATCAGAACACTGCGGTGGCGCATCCCCTGCAGCCTGGACTGCAGTCCGGCAAGCGACTCTCCGAGCCGAAGCATACCGCGCGGCCCGTTCGTACCACTCAGGATAAAGCCGGTATAGACTTCGTGGCCATCCTCGCACATCAGCTTCTGAGCCAGAAAGGAGCCCATGCTGTGGGCCAGGAGGAAGATTGGCAGGCCCTCATGCCGGGATGAGGCGATGCCGGCTAGCTGGAGCAGATTACGCCGCATCCAGTAAAAGCCGTCCTCACCTGTGTCACCGAGTAAATCGATCCGGTCTGCGGTATGCCCATGGCCCCGGTGGTCATTGGCATACACCGCATAACCAGCTCCGGTGAGTGCTGCTGCAAACCGTGCATAGCGGGCAGCCGTTTCACACATGCCGTGGGCAATCTGGACAATCCCCCTCACCGGAGCCTCCGGCTCCGGCAGCCATTCATAGACATGAATGGCGACCCCTAGCGGATCAGTCATCTTAAAGCTGTTCTCTCTCATACCGTTCCTCCTAAAAGTTTTGTGAGCAATACTTCTTGGAGATGCCACGTACAAAACTGACTTCGTAAGCATAGGTCTAAGTTTTGTGAGCAATACTTCTTGGAGATGCCACGTACAAAACTGACTTCGTAAGCATAGGCCTAAGCTTTGTGACCTTCTGCCTTAATCATATGCCGGTCCAGGCATGGCTTATGGCAGATACGAACGGAGCACGGTGGAGTGGCCTTCAATTCCGTAGGCACCCAGGGTGGACGGAAGCAGGTAGCATTCTCCGGCGGAATAAGGCTGGGAGCCGCCCTCCCAGGTCAGATGCCCGCTGCCTTCGCAGACCACGAGGATTGTGAAGCTGTCCGGAGTGGTAGAGAGGTTCCACTCTCCGTTAACGACCCCTTTTTCTACAATAAAATAAGGGGACGCGGCAATCTGCAGCCACTCTCCGGCTACAGCCCCATCGGTCTTCATGGAAGTGGCGCCAGCGCCTTCATATGCAGTCACGTTAAGCGAATCCTCAATATGAAGCTCACGCGGCTTGCCGTCCAGACCCGGACGGTCGTAGTCGTAAATCCGGTATGTAGTGTCGGAGTTCTGTTGAATTTCCGCTACAACCACACCGGCGCACAATGCGTGAACGGTTCCGGCAGGGATGTAAAAAGCGTCCCCGGCCGAGACGGTGATTTCCTGCATGCTGTCCATCACTTTGCCGCTTTCCAGCGCCTCGCGCAGACTTTCGCGGGTTACACCGTCTTTGAGGCCGTAGATGATTTTGGCGCCTGGTTTGGCATCAAGTACGTACCACATTTCTGTTTTACCCAATTCTCCCTTTGGCAATCCTTCATACTCATCCGTAGGATGTACCTGCACCGACAAATTGTCGTTGCAGTCCAGGAGCTTGATCAGGAGCGGAAAACGTCCGCCTTCCTTCGGGCTGCCCTTGCTTCCGAACCATACCTGTCCGAATTGCTCGCGAATCTGATCCAGCCCTTGACCGGCAAGCTCTCCATTTAGCACAGATGAAGTACCGTTCGGGTGGTCGGCGATCATCCAGCCTTCGCCAATATGCCCTTCAGGCAGCTCGAGACCGAATTTCTCCAGGGCCCGGCCCCCCCACACGCGTTCTTTGAACTCCGGCTGAAATTTTAAAGGATAAGGCTTAGTCATTTCTTCATCTTCCTTTCCAAGTTATAAAATAATGTCCTGCTTGGTTTACCTGGTTCGTGTGGATTCAAAAAACTCCAGCTTTTCTTCGTCTGGCCCGTCAAAAAAGAAATAGCGGCAGCCGTTCGCAAGCGTCGAAATGCCAGTCAAAGCGGGTATGCCGAGTCCGGAAATCCTACTGTGTTCTTGCTCAATATCATCCACCGTAAAGGCGGCATGACTGACTCTACCCTCCTGGGGGAGGCCTTTAAATGCCCGTTCAATCAATTCTATCTCCACACTAGACTGGCCAGGGAAGCTTAGAAAAGCAAGACGGATCTCGTCTCCCGGCTCTCCCAGAATGTTCTGAAGGGTCAAACCGATGACCTCCTGATAAAATTGCAGCGAACGCTCCAGGTGGTTCACTTTAATACCAATGTGCTCGATTTTGGTTACGGCCACTTACAGATCAGCTCCTTTTTTCTTCTCGACTGCCAGCGTGTAGGGGGCGGTAGCCCGCTGCAGCTGGCGGTAGACAATTGCTTGTGCCTGCTGGGACGGAAGGGCCGCCGCCCAGGCCTCCACCGCGGCGGCTTCATGTTGGCCGCCTTCATGGCCGGGGTAGAGCACGGCTGTGATGATGCCGCCCGGCCGCAGCAGTGCAAGGGCGGCATCCAGCGCGGCCAGCGTGCTCACAGGCTCGGTGATGATCGTCTTGTCGGCATCGCCCGAGGGCAGATAGCCGAGATTGAACATCACCGCAGAGACCGTTCCGCGCCAGTCCGGCGGAACGGCTTCTGCCATGGCTGCATGGCTGCGCAGCAGCAGCGTTACGGGAGACAGCGCCGGCTGCACGTCCTCCCGGGCCAGCCGCAGGCGCTCTTCGGCCAGAGCCAGCGCGGCAGGCTGAATGTCGAAGCCGTACACCCCGCCGCGCGGACCGGCCGTTTTGGCGAGAAACAGCGTGTCAGCACCAGTGCCAACGGTAGCATCAATGGCCCGGCCGCCTGGCTGCAGGCGTTCCTCGGTTAATTTATGAGCAAAGCTAAGGACAGACATAAAGCCCATTAGCTCTTCCTCCAGTATTTACCTTGCCAGGTATCGCGCGCAATCAATTCATCATCAATGGCGTTCAGTACTTCCCATTTCTTCAGGCTCCACATCGGTCCGACCAGCAGGTCGCGCGGAGCATCTCCGGTCAGCCGGTGCACAATCATCTCCGGCGGCAGGATTTCCAGAGAATCGGCAATAAGCTTCACATACTCGTCCTGCTCCAGAAAACGCAGCAGTCCGGCTTCATATTGCTTAACCATTGGCGTCTTGCGCATCAGATGCAGCAGATGAATCTTAATGCCCTGCACATCCATGTTTGCAACCGCAGACACCGTCTCCAGCATCATCTCATGGGTTTCCTGCGGAAGACCGTGAATAATGTGGGTACAGACGCGGATCCCATGACGGCGCAGCTTCTGGACAGCTTCGGTATAACACTGGGTATCATGTGCCCGGTTAATCAGCTCCGAGGTAGAATCATGAATGGTCTGCAGGCCCATTTCGACCCAGAGATAGGTGCGCTGGTTCAACTCCGCCAGGTATTCGACCACATCATCCGGAAGGCAGTCGGGACGCGTTGCAATGGAAAGGCCGACTACGCCCGGCTGCTGCAGAATCACTTCATAATACTCTCTAAGCTCCTCTACTGGAGCATAGGTGTTCGTATAGGCCTGGAAGTAACCGATATATTGGGCATTTGGCCATTTCAAGTGCTGCCTGTCCCTTACGTTATTGAACTGGGTGACCAGATCGTCGCGGCGGCTGCCGGCGAAATCCCCGGACCCTCTCGCGCTGCAGAAAGTGCAGCCTCCTTTGGCGATGGACCCGTCGCGGTTCGGGCACGTAAACCCGGCATCGAGCATCACCTTGAATACCTTGGCGTCCAGTTGCTCGCGCATTTCATAATTCCAGGTATGGAAACGTTTATCCCCCCACAATAGTGGAGAGGAGGTTTGTAAAAGGTTAGACATGGGTACTCCTTTCTTTGCAACATAAGGATTTATATATTTCAAGCCATACATCATCCTTATATTTCTAACTGAGATAACACCGTTTCAACTTAACCTTTCTATTGTATCAAAAATCAGCGGTGAACGTAACATTCAGGCCTCTGCAAATACAGCGGAAAATAGGCTGGAATAACAGCGCTTTCATCTTGATATTGCTTACATAGTATGTTATATTTAGGGTGTAAAAACACCGCTGCAGCAACCATAATTTCTATTTCTTGAATTCATAATTTCGTGTCGCAAGGTCCATAATAAAACCAAGAGGTGATCACGATGAATTCTCAAACGGTGTATGCCGAAGGAAAAGGCTCCATTGACGTGCAACTGACTCCCGACGAAGCGCTTGCGCTTACGGGTGTTGAATTTAATGGCAATCACAAGATCAAGACCGAAGCACAACGCAAGATCCGCAGTGCCTTTGAGAAGAAATTTGATTTTCAATCTCCTCCAAGGTAGACTATTAGCTGCATGAAAACATGGACCCCAATTCCAAATATATCAAAAAGGAATTCTCTGTCCGGCCGTATCCAGGCCAGCGGAGAATTCCTTTTTGTTTGAATCGTGAGAATGTTTAAGCTTCGCGTTGTTCACTATTCTTTGGTTTCTGTCTGCTTTCTTGTTAAAATCCCTTTACTTTTGCGGGTAAGTTCGGCACAATATTGCAAGTGACAGTGTTTGTATCAGAGAAAGCGGAGGAAAACTTATGCGTTTACGCGGAAGAAAAGGAATACGTGAAAGTCTGGAAGGACAGACCGATCTGGTCATCCTGGATCCACGCAGCCTGAAGGGGCGGTGGTCTGAACTGTTCGGCAACGATCATCCTATTCATGTAGAGTTTGGCATGGGCAAGGGACAGTTCATCAGCCAGATGAGCTTCAAATATCCGGATATAAATTTTATCGGCGTTGATATGTATGATGAGCTGATCCGCCGTGCGGCTGAGAAGGCCCGTGCAGTCTGGGAACCGGCTGGGCAGGAGACGCCACCTAACCTCAGAGTGGCGCTTGCCAATATTAACTATGCAGAGGAAGTATTTGCCCCTGGAGAGCTTGAGCGCATCTATTTGAACTTTAGCGATCCGTGGCCTAAGGGCAAGCATGCGCGCCGCCGGCTGACCCATCCGCGTTTTCTCGACAAATACCGCGGTCTGCTCAGTCCGCTTGGCGAGATCCATCTGAAGACGGATTCGCGCAGCTTGTTTGAGTTCTCTCTGAATGCCTTTGCCGACTATGGTCTGCAGATGAAGAACATCTCTCTCGATCTGCATCCGGACGGAGTGATGAACGAAGAACAGGTTATGACAGAGTACGAAACCAAATTTTTTGGCCGGGGTGTCAATATTCACCGCTGTGAGGCGATTGTCGGTGCAGAAGCGCTGGAACGCTATCAAGCCTCGCGATTGGACAAATACCGCCTGTAATCGGATCTCAGTGGCGAAGAAGTTTGACTTCACAAACGGGTCTGTACACAAAAAGGCGGTCCAGTGAAGAATATCTGGACCGCCTTTTTGTGCTTCATGAACGGCATGATTGCCATAGATTCAAGTTCTTGCCCTGGCTATTCCAGCATATCAATAATGCTTTGGGCGCTTTGCATGGGATGGAAGCGGTCGATCTCCTTAAGCAGGCTTTGGCGTTCGGCTTGCACCTCGTCATAGCTGTACAGCAGCCGTTTCATCCATCCGTCTACCACCTGAAGTGAAGAAATGGGTTCGCCCAGACCAGCTGCCATGAAATAACGGCAGTTTTCTTCTTCCTGCCCGGGGAGCGGATCATAAAACAGCATAGGAATTCCCTTAGCCAGACCCTCGCTGCAGGTCATTCCGCCCGGCTTGGTAACCAGCAGATCAGAGATTTCCATCAACTTGTCAATTTCACGTGTGAAGGCGATCAGCGAAACGTTGGGGTGACTGTACAGTGGATTCTCCCGCATTGCATGAAGCAGCTTCTCGTTTTTACCCAGGCAAAAAATTATCTGCACCTTGTCCCGCCAGCCGGCCAAAGCTTCGTTAATGACCTCGTCGTTCATCATTCCCCAGCCGCCGCCCATAACCAGAACGGTCGGCATGTCCTGAAGAGTGAACTGCTTCAGAATATCCGCTCTGCCCGGATGCTCCCAGAAGTTCGGATGAACCGGCATACCGGTGACCTGGATTTTGGCTGCTGAGACGCTTCGGCCGCGCAGCTTGGCTTTGACCTCTGGAGTAGAGACCAGATACCGGTCAACTTCTGGACTGATCCAGGTCGCATGGGCGTCGTAATCGGTTATGACGGTGATCAGGGGTGCCTTGAAGGCCGGATCGAGCCGTTTGAGGCGGGAAACGACGGCACTGGGAATGAAATGAGTACAGACGATAATGTCGGGCCTCAGCTGCTTTACAATATTTTGTGTATGTGTATAAAATATGCGGTGCAGGGCAAGTGTGGTAAGACGATTGAATGATTTCTGGTGACGGTACACATATCCCATCAGCTTGGGTTGGGAGGTTACCGTCTTACGGTATGCTGACACAATCAGAGGCGCCATTTTGGGATTCAGAAAGCTTCCAAGCTCAAGCACCTTTGTTTGCAGATTAGGCGACAATTTACGCAGGCTGCTTGATAGCGCGTAAGCCGCTTGCGTATGCCCTGCGCCAAAACCTTCAGACAGCAATAGTACTCTCTTTTTACGCAATGTATAATCCACCTGTTTTCGTGAATGGTATTCGCCGGTTTAGATGATCTCTGACTTTAGAACCACAAGACAACTGTACCTGCTGCGACTCCGGAACCAATTACTGCACCTGCAAAAACGTCTGACGGATAGTGCAGTCCGAGATAAATTCGGGAAAATCCGACAATGCAGGCCAATGGCAGCAGTATGACGGTCAGAGCAGGAAAGGCCATCATGTAAGGCACTGTAGAAGCGAAGATAGCAGTCGTATGGCCGGAAGGAAAAGAATGATCCTTAAGCGGATTGTGAAACGTATTGGTGCCCGGGAGCGCCAGATACGGCCGCATACGCGGATAGAGCTTTTTGGCCACAGCAACAGGCAGATGGCTGATAGCCAGGGCAGTCAGAGCCTTAAGCCCCGCAGTTCTTAAAGGCTCAGGGGACAGCGCCCAGATCAGCAGATTAATGCCAATGGCGCTTGTGGCTCCACCCAGATGGGTCAGATAAAAAAGCCAGAAGTTCAGGACAGGATGATGCAATCGTCCGTTAATCCACTTGAACATGCGCTGCTCCAAGAGATGCATTTTCATAAACAGATGTCTCATATCTTGTCCCTCCGATAGTCCGGCTGATGATCATAGTCGCAGCTGCAGTAATCCGGTCTATGCCATAAAGCTGTCTTTATCATACTTTTTTAAGGTAGTCCATTTCAAGGAAAAAGCTCGGGTTCGCTCGGAAATTGCCAGTTTTGACTTCATCACCACTTACGCCTTACAATGATTCAAGCAGGCGGAACGCGTTTATAAGGTAACAGAGAAAAAGAGGAGCCGAAGACAGAGGCATCCGGGCCTTATCTTTTGACGTAATAGACATACAGGCAAGCCTGCCTTAGCAAAAAGGGAAGCCATAGGTCTTACTGTAAGGGATGCAACAAAAGGGTCAGCAAGAACGTTAGCAATGCCAGAGAGAGAAAAAAAGAACATCAAGATTGAAAAGGGGGCATCAAAGGTCATGACAGACGCACTGTTTGTTACGCTCCAAGTGATCTTGGCGGCTATCGCAGTCTATCAGTTTACGTTTTCGTTATTTGGACTGCACAAGAAAAGGAATAAGGCTCACTTCACTCCGCAAAAATCATTTGCTGTACTGGTTGCCGCACATAACGAGGAAGAAGTCGTCGGCGCTCTGATGGAGAATTTAAAACAGCTTAATTATCCCCAGGAACTGTACGATGTATTTGTCATCTGCGACAACTGTACGGATGGTACAGCAAAGATTGTAAGGGAACACGGCATGAATGCCTGCGTCCGTACCAACAACAACTTGCGGGGCAAGGGCTTTGCTATTGAATGGATGCTCAAGGAACTGTGGGCCATGCCGCGGCAATATGATGCCGTCGTTATGTTCGATGCCGATAATCTGGCTCACACAGAATTTCTGATGGAGATGAACAATGATCTCTGCTCAGGCGCACGCGTTATTCAAGGCTATATCGATACGAAGAATCCGGAGGATTCCTGGATCACTGCCGCTTACGGTGTATCCTACTGGTATATCAACCGGCTCTGGCAGCTGTCGCGTCACAATCTCAATATGGCGAACTTCCTTGGTGGAACGGGTATGTGCTTCGAGACCAATCTGCTTAAGGAAATGGGCTGGGGAGCGACAAGCCTTGTAGAGGATTTAGAATTTACTATGCGTAGTGCCTCTAAGGGCGTCTATCCAAGATTTAATTACGACGCCAAGGTTTTCGACGAGAAGCCACTGACATTCAAGGCTTCCTCAAGACAGCGGCTGCGCTGGATGCAGGGTCACTTTACGGTGGCTCGCCGTTATTTCTTTCCTTTGCTGTGGCAAAGTATTAAAGAACGGAGTCTTACGAAATTTGACCTGGCTCTATATGGTGCCAATGTCTACATCGTGCTGTTGACGTTCTTGATGACCGCGGTCATGTTTATCGACAACACCATGTTTGGAGGCCCGCATATAGCCAACATCTATGGGCAGCTGCCACTGTGGCTTAGTTACTTTGCGGTTGGCGCCAATATTCTAACCTTCCTGCTCGCGATGGCGCTGGAGAAGGTTAAGTTCAAGAAGGTATATCTGTATTTGCTGGTCTTCCCGATCTACCTGATCTCTTGGTACCCCATCACGTTCTATGCGTTCTTTACGCAGAACAACAAGCAGTGGAGCCATACCAAACATACGCGTGTCGTACGGCTTGAGGAAGTACAGAGCAAACAGGTTTCTTAACAAAGTTTTTTCTAGAAGAAAAGATATTACAGCTGTTGACACAGTGTGCATAGTGGTGTATAGTATTCAAGTATGCAAAACATAGGGATTGCAAGCAGAAGCACCGGCTTCTCACCTGACTGGCTATAAGCCAGCTGGTTTTGATCTCAATGCTTTATGGATGTTATAATTCATGAACGTTGATCAAACGGGGTGTCGGGAGTTACCGGCACCCCTTTTTTATGGAGAACCGCAGAATTGATTTCCCAAGTAGATCCGGAGGTGGAGTATTATCAGTAAGGAACATATGATCAATGATGAAATTCGGGCCAAAGAAGTTCGATTGGTTGGAGCGGAAGGCGAACAAATCGGCATCAAACCGATCCGCGAAGCGTTGCAGATGGCGATTGATCTTAATCTGGATTTAGTCAACGTAGCACCGCAGGCGAAACCGCCAGTATGCCGCATCATGGATTACGGCAAGTTCCGTTATGAAACGCAGAAGAAAGAGAAGGAAGCACGCAAGAACCAGAAGATCGTGGACATTAAGGAAGTTTGGTTCCGTGCTAACATTGAGGAACATGATTATCAGACCAAGTTCCGCAACGTTATCAAGTTTCTGGGTGAAGGCGACAAAGTGAAATGCTCCGTGCGTTTCCGCGGACGTGAGATTACACACGCCAGCATCGGTCAGAAGATTTTGGAACGTGTAAAGAGCGAAGTTGAAGATATATCTGTTGTAGAACGCCAGCCTAAGCTGGAAGGCCGCAGCATGATTATGATCTTGGCTCCCAAAGCCCAATAAATTTGGAGTCACTTGCACAGCAATTTGGCGCCGCATAATATTCAAGGAGGAAACACCATGCCTAAAATGAAAACTCACAGCAGTCTGAAAGGCCGTTTCAAGATCACCGGAACTGGCAAAGTACTGCGTTACAAAGCTCACAAGAACCACTTGCTTTCCCACAAATCCAAACGCGCAAAACGCGTATTGAACGGCAATCCGGTTATGGCCCCTGGGGACGTAAGACGCTTGAAACAAGGACTCGCTAACTTGAAATAGTTTTATCACACATTTTTGGGAGGTTTATTAATATGGCAAGAGTTAAAGGCGGATTTGTAGTTCGTCGTAGACATAAAAAAGTATTGAAGCTGGCAAAAGGTTATTTCGGTTCCAAGCACCGCATTTTCAAAACTGCTAACGAGCAGGTAATGAAATCGATGGTTTACGCATACCGTGACCGTCGTCAGACGAAACGTAACTTCCGCAGACTGTGGATCGTGCGTATCAATGCAGCAGCCCGTTTGAACGGACTGTCTTACAGCAAGCTTGTATTCGGCCTGAAATTGGCTGGAGTAGAAGTGAACCGTAAGATGCTGGCTGACCTGGCAGTAAACGACCTTAACGCATTCAACTCCCTGGCTGTAGTAGCCAAAGAGAAGATCAACGCGTAATTACTTAGAAGTAACCGAAAAGCACCGCCTGCGGGACATCCCGTGTGACGGTGCTTTTTTTTGGGCCTTGCAATGGGTTTACAGTTACTAGAAGAGAAGATCAAGACTTCAAAATGCGGGTTGGCTCAGAGATGGTTAGTCCTCCGCACTGCTCACTCCCAGTACTTGGTTGTGCTCAGCTGGGATGCCAACAGCTTGCTGCTGGTTCTTCTGATCTTGCGCAGTTCGGAACGCTGATCTGCAGAAGCGCTGATGAGCTTTTCCTCATCGGTTTCGGCAATGATTGCGGGTACCAGTGCCGGCGTGCCGTCTTCATGCACGGCCACAAAGGTAAGGAAAGATGTAGCGGCAACAGCGCGTTCGCCGGTATACAGGTTCTCTGAAATGATTTTGACGAATACCTCAATACTGGTTCTGCCTGTCCAAGAGACAAAGGACTCAAAGCATACTGAATCGGTGGGTCTTATAGGCAGGAGAAAATCTACAGAGTCTGCAGAGGCGGTAACTACATTAGTCCGGCAGTGACGCATTGCAGAGATGGATGCGACTTCATCAATCGTACTCATTAACTTGCCTCCGAACAGCGTCTTGTGATTGTTGACATCATTCGGGAATACACGGCCTGTTTTGAACACGCGGGATTCTCGGCAGTATTTGAAATCCGGTGCAGCTTGGGGTTGGTTTTGATCATCCATTTTTCAGTACTCCCTTTTTATAGAATATGTAAACATTCATGATAATAGAAAACACATATCCGTGCAATAATATTTATATGTGCTGAAGATAATCAGGCGATTCGAGTATTTCTGACATGGTTTGAGTGTTTTGTTGACACGTAATGTAACAGTAAACGGTTTCTTGTGAAAAAATGCAAATTATTATTGACCTGAGGTCATTTATAGACTGGATTTTAGGGTTTTTACCAGTTATAATTTGATCTAATGGTATGTCCAAGAACACAGAAGACATCCAATTTCTTAAGGGGGATCACACTCAATGAAAAAGGTTTACCAACTATCTCTTGTTATGTTGCTTGCGTTCACTGTCATTCTGGCAGGCTGCGGAAAGAACAATAACAACGGCAATGCAGCAAGCAACGCTGGAACAGCAACCAATGCACCAGCTGAAGCAACAGCAGCACCAACGGATGCTCCTAAAACTGACGTCAAAGTCGGTCTGGTTACTGACGTAGGTGGCGTAAACGACAAATCGTTTAACCAATCTGCTTGGGAAGCTCTGCAGGCCCTTCAAAAAGAAACCGGTATTGATATCAAATATCTGCAAAGTAAATCCAATGCAGACTACGAGCCAAACCTTAATCAATTCGTTAAAGGCGGCTACAACCTGACTTGGGGTATTGGTTTTGACCTTGGCGATGCTGTTAAGAAAGTTGCAACTGAGAATCCGAACGCTAATCTTGCGATTATCGACAGTGTGGTAGATGCTCCTAACGTAGAATCCGTTACCTTCTCCGAAAATGAAGGTTCCTTCCTGGTTGGTGTAGTTGCAGGTCTGACTACAAAAACCAACAAAGTAGGTTTCATCGGCGGTATGGAAAGCCCAGTAATCAAACGTTTTGAAGTAGGTTTCGTTGCTGGTGTAAAGGCTGTTAACCCTAATGCAACCGTAAAAGTTACTTATGCAGGTGCTTATGACAAGCCGGATGTTGGTAAATCTTTGGCAGCTACCCTGTACAATGATGGCAATGACATCATCTTCCCTGCTGCCGGCGCAACTGGCAACGGCGTATTCAACGAAGCTAAATCCCGTAACAAAGCAGGCGGTGCTAAAGTATGGGTAATCGGCGTAGACAAAGACCAATCCCTGGAATTTGGTGATGATGTAACTCTGACTTCCATGATCAAACGTGTTGACGAAGCGGTTAAGAAAGTTTCCCAGCAGGTTGTTGACGGAACATTCAAAGGCGGCAGTACAACTGTACTGGGTCTGAAAGACAACGGTGTAGGCCTTCCTGAAACTTCCAAGGCTAACGTATCGGCTGAAATTCTTGCCAAAGTTGATGAATACAGCAAAAAAATCATTGATGGAACAATCAAAGTTCCTACCGAGTAAGACTGACTTGATGTTTCTTGCCTTACAATAATGAACAAGGAACAAGGCCGGTTATTGAGCTGGCCTTGTTCCTTGTTAGTGGAATGTAACTTGCAATAACTTAGACAGAGCTGTACCGTCCTTCATAGGACGGTACAGCCGTGTCTACAAGGAAATATATATATTCTGTGATGAGGGTGATTCCATGAGTGCTGCGGCTCCTGTCGTAGAGTTGAAGCAAATCACAAAACGCTTTCCCGGTATCGTTGCGAACGACTCCATCAGTCTTACGCTCGAAAAAGGAGAAATTCATGCACTGCTAGGTGAAAACGGAGCAGGCAAATCCACCTTGATGAACATTGTCTTCGGATTGTATCAACCCGATGAAGGCAGCATCGAAATCGACGGGAATCCGGTTATTATCGATAACCCCAATAAAGCGATTGAGCTTGGCATTGGAATGGTTCACCAGCATTTCAAGCTTGTAGAGCCTTTTACGGTAACTGAGAACATTGTTCTTGGTATGGAACCGAAAAAAGGTCTTAAAATCGACTATAAATCCGCTGCGGAGCAGGTTCGCAAGCTATCGGAGCAGTACGGTCTTCAAGTCAATCCCAATGCCAAGATTTACGACATTTCGGTTGGTATGCAGCAAAGGGTAGAAATTATGAAGACCCTGTACCGTGGTGCGGATATACTTATATTCGACGAGCCTACCGCTGTGCTTACGCCACAGGAAATTACCGAACTGATGGCGATTATGAAGCGGCTCGTTGCAGAAGGCAAATCCATCATTTTGATTACGCATAAGCTTAAGGAAATCATGCAAATTTCCGACCGGGTTACTATCATCCGTCGGGGGAAAGTTATTGATACTGTGAAGACTGCTGAGACGAATCCGAATGAGCTGGCTGAAAAAATGGTAGGACGCGGTGTAACCTTCAAGGTAGACAAGCAGCCTCCGCATATTGGCGGAAGTGTACTCAAGCTGACGAATGTCAGCAGTAAGAGTAAAGATGGCGTATCGGTACTGGACGGTCTCAATTTTGAAGTGAAGGCTGGCGAAATCCTCGGTATTGCAGGAGTGGACGGCAACGGACAAAGTGAGCTGATCCAGGCAATAACCGGCCTGCGTAAGATTGATTCCGGTTCTATTACCGTATCCGGCAAGGAGATTGCCAATCTGAGTCCACGCAAAATTTCTGAAATGAATGTCTCCCATATTCCGGAGGACCGTCATAAGCATGGGTTAGTGCTGGACTTTACAGTTAGCGAAAATATGGTGCTGGAGACATACTATAAGAGCCCGTATAATCAGAATGGATTCTTGAACAAAGAAGTCATCGATAAGCATGCCGAGGATCTGGTCAAGCAGTTTGATGTACGAACCCCCTCTATTGAGAACAAAGCACGCTCTTTGTCAGGCGGTAATCAACAGAAAGCGATTATTGCGCGGGAAATAGATAAAAATCCGACACTGCTGATTGCGGCCCAGCCTACCCGCGGCCTCGATGTCGGTGCGATCGAATTTGTGCAGAAGCAACTGATTGCTCAGCGCGACCAAGGGAAAGCGGTATTGCTGATCTCTTTTGAACTCGATGAAATTATGAATGTGTCCGACAGAATTGCCGTTATCTATGAAGGCCAGATTGTCGGTGAAGTATTCCCGCAGGATACCAATGATCAGGAACTGGGTCTGATGATGGCGGGAAGCTTGAAGCGGGGAGGCCATACGGATGTATAGACTCAAAAAAATATTTGCGACAGACAGCTACATTGTTCCTTTAGTCGCAATCGTGATGGGCTTCCTGGTTGGGGCTGTAGTTATGCTGATCGGCGGATACGATCCTATAGCCGCATACTCAGCGCTGTTCAAACGTGTATTTGGCAGTCCTTATGACTTTGGTGAGGCCATCCGCGAAATGACACCACTGATGTTCACAGGACTTGCAGTAGCCTTCGCCTTCCGTTCGGGGATGTTCAATATCGGTGCGGACGGACAAGTGCTTATTGGAATGACAGCAGCTTCTGTTGTTGGCATTAAGCTAGCCGGAGCCTTGCCGAATTTCTTGCTGGTTCCGCTAGCAGTTATCATTGCTGGAGTCTGTGGCGGCCTTTGGGCAGGCATTGCTGGATATCTCAAGGCAAAACGCGGAATCAACGAAGTTATTACAACAATTATGCTGAACTGGATTGCACTGTTCCTGTCCAACTATATTGTCAGAACATTCTTGCTGCTTCAGGGGCAAAACCGTTCTGAGGATATTCCGGCCTCGCTGTCCATGACATTTCTAAACTCAATGTTTGATAATGCACGGATTCACTGGGGGACTGCAATCGCACTTGCTGCAGCAGTGTTCTTCTATGTCTATCTGTGGAAAACCAAACAGGGTTACGAAATGCGCGCCGTCGGCTTGAATCCGCATGCTGCAGAATACGCAGGTATGAATGTTGGCCGCAATGTCATCAAGGCCATGTTCATCAGCGGTGTTTTTGCCGGTCTGGCAGGTGCTGGAGAAGTGCTTGGTGTATTCCATTATCAATCTGTATTTGCGGCTTCTCCAGGTTATGGTTTTGACGGTATTGCCGTTGCGCTGCTTGGTCTGACCCATCCACTCGGAGTGATTTTGGCTGCTATTCTCTACGGTAGTTTGACTTATGGATCTGCAGGTATGAGCTTTGGAGCGGATGTTCCTCCTGAACTCATCCGAATCGTAATCGGTTCAATTATTTTCTTCATTGCGGCACAAGGAATTGTGCGCTGGGTGCTTAAACCGTTCTACTTCAAGCGCAAGAAAGAGAAGGTGTTATAGATGGAAGTATTAGGCCAATTGCTCAATACAACGCTTGTTTTTTCCACAGCGCTGATTTTTGCTGCCCTCGGTGGCATCTTCTCTGAACGCTCCGGTGTCGTGAACATTGGACTTGAAGGCTTGATGATGTTTGGTGCCTTTGCTGCAGCTGTAGGCGGCTATTATGCACAAGATGCAGGTATGGGTGAATGGGCTCCATGGGTCGGTGTAATCTGTGCTATGGTGGTCGGGGTGCTTGGTTCACTTATTCATGCGGTAGCATCGATTACGTTCAAGGCAGATCAGACGATCAGTGGTACAGTCATTAACTTTCTGGCTGCCGGGAGTACGCTTTATGTAGTTAAACTGATTTTTGAAGGAGCTGGCGAAACACCGTTGCTGGACGGATTTAGTAAAGTGCCTATCCCTGGGCTCTCCAAAATTCCGGTTATTGGTGAAGGGATTTTTAATTCCTATCCGACGACTTATCTTGCGATAATCCTGGTTATTGTCATTTATTTTGTGCTCTTCAAGACTCCATTTGGCCTCCGCCTCCGTGCAGTCGGTGAACACCCAAGTGCGGCGGATACGCTTGGTGTCAACGTAAACCGTATGAGATATATCGGCGTAATGCTGAGCGGGCTCTTGGCTGGTATTGGCGGAGCCACCATCACACTTACGACAACAGGCACCTTTGCGCACAACACGGTTTCCGGTCAGGGCTTTATCGCCATTGCGGCGATGATTTTTGGGAAATGGAATCCGCTTGGCGCGTTCGGCGCTGCAGTATTCTTCGGGTTCTCTCAAGCAATCCGCAACTATGTGCAATTGTTCGAGTGGTCTAAGGACATCCCGCAGGAATTTATCTTCATGATTCCTTATGTGTTAACGATTATTGTTCTAGTCAGTGCTGTTGGCCGTTCTTCGGCTCCGAAGGCATTGGGTGAACCTTACGACCCTAGCAAACGTTAATCTTGATGCAGTGTTTGCTGCATTGATCAAAAAACGCATTTCCGGTATGATCCGGGAATGCGTTTTTTTTGTTGAAATTCCACGAAAAGCCGGCAGGGACAGGTGTACAGGCGAAGCACGCTAGACTCGAATAGACTGTTGTGAAGAAAACAAGTTTTGTTCGAAGCCAATCAGGAAGCCTATGCTTACAAAACTTGAGTTTATGCTTTCGAAGTTAGTTTGTACAAAGTGATCTCTGAAAGCCTATGCTTACAAACTTTTAGGAGGGATAATATGGCACAGCCGGTTACAAAGAGACAGGTGATGAAGCTGGTAGGCAAAAATATTGTCGCAGTGAAAAAGGATGGCACGAAAGTAACGGGCAAGCTGCTCCGAGTTTCAGGCAGCCGTCTGGTACTACAACGGATCACCGGTAAAAAAGTGCAAACCAAGGCCTTGATTCCACTGGTGCTGTTTGATTTGCTGGCCATCGGTACAGCTCCCTACGCATATGGCGGAGGTTATGGTTATGGTGGTGGAGTTCCCGGACCTTACGGCGGACCTGGAGCCGGACCTTATGGCGGATACGGACCTGGCTACGGACCTGGTTACGGCGTCCCGCCGATTGGTTTCTTTTAAGCTCTGATCCTGCCAGCTAAAGGTTTTTCGAACTCGTAGCAGAAGTTTTGCGGCTGATAACGGGCTACGCTGTAGCCCAATTTTTGATAAAAGGAAATGCCCGGCACATTGCCGATGTCCACAGAAACTTTGGCCCTCTGGCACCCGCGTGATAGTGCAAACCGTTCTGCTCTATCCATGAGCATATTCCCCCAACGTTTGCGTCTCGCGGCAGGGGCTATAGCCAACATGTCGATATAGAGCAAGTCTCCATGCAGCATGAAATGAACGAAGCCCAGCGGATTACTTTCGTAATCTGGACAAGCGACAAGGGTAACCCCTTGACCCAGACGCCGGGGCAGATCTTTTCGGACCTGGTTGATTACCGTCTGCGGAAGATGCGATAATGGAACCAGCTGTTTCTCAATCAAGTCAAGAATGACAGTATCATCCTGCTTGGGTCTGCGGTAACGAATCATAAAGCGCCCCCTTCACGCATTGTCGTACATCATATGCCCAGAGGGGTGTGGGCGTTCCGGCAAGAATAGAACAACGATTTATGACGATTGCAGAAAAGATGGGTATTGACTAACCGTGTGAGGAATCATATAATGTGTCTAAACATTTAACGAACATACATGCATCGGCAATGATGAGGACGAAGTTTTAAGGGCTCTTTTGCTCAGAGAGTGAGAGGAATTGCTGCAACCTCCACCAGAATCCCTTATATACGAGCTCACCTCGGAGCTGTTTCCCTGAAAGGTCTATCGGCAAGAGTGGTGGAATTATTAGGGGGAATCGTTTGGTCCGCGTTAGGGACTTCAGGTTACAGAGATTTGGGCCCTGCCTACATCGATGGATTTTTGTATCCTGATAAGGTGTTGCATCGTGAGATGCAATGCAAACATGGGTGGTACCACGGAAGATCAACCTTTCGTCCCTCACGCGCTGTCTTCTGCGCGTGGGTGGCGAAAGGTTTTTTTGTTGCCAGGAACATTATCGGCCGTATATAGGACGTTCTGTCATTTGCATAATGAATGTTAACTATCGAAGGGAGGAATACTGATGAGCGCGCAAATACCGGAAGTACAGTCTATAGAGCAGTTACGTGAGAAATGGAAAAATCCCGAGGTGATTACGGGTTCCGAGGTGCTGCTGCGCAGTCTTGTATTGGAAGGGGTAGATACCGTATTCGGATATCCGGGCGGTGCCGTATTGTACATCTACGATGCTCTTCATGGCTTCACCGATTTCAACCATATCCTGACACGGCATGAGCAAGGCGCGATTCACGCGGCTGACGGCTATGCCAGAGCCAGCGGTAAGGCGGGTGTGTGCATAGCAACCTCGGGACCAGGAGCAACCAATCTGGTAACAGGTATTGCCACCGCATTTATGGACTCCGTTCCACTGGTAGTAATCACAGGTAATGTCTTTTCCAGCCTGATTGGAACGGACGCTTTTCAGGAAGCCGATATTACAGGCATAACCATGCCGATTACAAAACACAGCTATTTGGTACGTGATGTTGAGGATCTTCCGCGTATCATTCATGAAGCATTCCATATCGCAAACACCGGCCGCAAAGGTCCGGTACTGATTGATATTCCGAAGGATGTGTCGGCTGCCAAAACTCTGTTTGCTCCGGCCAAACAGCAGGGCGTCAATCTTCGCGGCTACAATCCGCGCACGGTTCCGAACAAGCTTCAATTGGATAAGCTGGTCCGCGCAATTTCATCTGCAGAACGTCCAATCATCATTGCCGGCGGCGGTGTCATATACTCCGGGGCTCATGAGGCCATGTACGAATTCGTAAAGCGGACAGAAATTCCAATCACCACAACATTGCTGGGTCTGGGCTGTTACCCGAGTGCAGAAGAGCTGTGGATGGGAATGCCGGGTATGCATGGTACTTACACGGCTAACAATGCCATTCAGCAATGCGATCTGCTGATTAATATCGGTGCCCGGTTCGATGACCGTGTGACCGGCAAGCTGGACGGTTTCGCACCAAAAGCGAAAATTGTTCATATCGACATTGATCCGGCTGAAATCGGTAAAAATGTATCGCCAGATATTCCGATTGTTGGTGATGTGAAGACGGTACTGGAAATGCTGATTCCTGAAGTAAGCCGTGCCGCCAATGCCGATGCCTGGAGAACGCAGATTGCCCAGTGGAAGCTGGATTATCCGCTCCGCTACAACGATTCCGATACTGAGCTCAAACCTCAGTGGGTCATCGAGATGATCAATGACACCACTAAAGGTGAAGCCATTGTAACTACAGACGTAGGTCAGCATCAGATGTGGGCAGCTCAGTATTACAAGTTCAATCATCCGCGTTCATGGATCACTTCCGGTGGACTTGGAACGATGGGATTCGGATTTCCGTCGGCAATCGGAGCACAAATGGCATATCCGGAACGGCTGGTAGTCTCCATTAACGGAGACGGCGGTATGCAAATGTGTTCACAGGAGCTTGCGATCTGTGCGATCAATAAGATTCCGGTTAAAATTGTAGTGATCAACAACCAGGTTCTGGGGATGGTCCGCCAGTGGCAGAACCTCATCTATGAGAAGCGGTACAGCTATACCGACCTTGCAGGCAGCCCGGATTTTGTAAAACTGGCTGAAGCATACGGGGTAAAAGGATTACGGGCAACAAACAAGGAAGAAGCAGGCGCTGCGTGGAAAGAAGCACTCGAAACGCCGGGACCCGTTCTGGTAGAATTCGTTGTTCCCAAAGACGAGAATGTCTACCCGATGGTAACTCAAGGGTCAACCATCGATCAAATGCTGATGGGGGATGAATGACAGTGATGAAACATACGATTGCTGTGCTTGTGAATGACCAGCCGGGTGTGCTGCAGCGGGTGTCAGGCCTGTTCGGCCGCCGTGGCTTCAATATTGAGAGCATCACCGTCGGGCAATCCGAAGAAGTAGGCCTGTCCCGGATGGTGATTGTAACACTGGGTGACCAGCACACTCTTGAGCAGATTGAGAAGCAGCTCTACAAGCTAATTGATGTAATCAAGGTAGTGGATCTGGGCTCTAAACCAATGGTAGCCCGCGAGCTCGCGTTGATCAAAGTCAAAGCGGAACCGGCTGAACGTCCGGAAATCATGGGTGTTGTTGAGACTTTCCGCGCTTCTGTAGTGGATATTGGTACAACCAGCCTGCTCGTACAGGTAGTTGGAGATACCCAGAAGATTGATGCAATGATTGAACTGCTCAAGCCTTATGGCATCAAAGAGCTGTCCCGCACAGGAGTTACGGCAATGATTCGGGGCAATGCCTGATCGTTATATTTTACAGCTTTAACGGATTACTGCTTGTTTGCATTAATTTGATAAGATAAGGGCAAGGCAATTCCCGCGAAAGAGCGGGGGCTTGAAGAGCAGTCTATCCAACCCTAAGGAATGAAGGCTCTTGAAGCACCCGCTCTTTACGATGGGTCCCAAATTAAAGGAGGATATTGACAATGGCAGTGACAACGTACTATGAACAGGATGCAGAACTTAGTGTACTAAAAGGGAAGACAATTGCAGTAATCGGGTACGGCAGCCAAGGGCATGCCCAGGCACAGAACCTGCGTGACAGTGGTCTTCAGGTTGTCATCGGCCTGCGCGAAGGTAAATCGTTCGAAACCGCCAAAAATGACGGCTTTGAAGTATTGCCGGTAGCTGAAGCAGTATCCCGTGCAGATGTTGTACAAATTCTTATGCCGGATGAAACACAGGCATCCGTATATAAAAATGAAATCGAACCAAACCTCAAAAACGGTGCGGCTCTGATGTTCTCCCACGGCTTCAACGTGCATTTTGGCCAAATTGTAGCTCCTAAGGATGCGGATGTCCTGCTGGTGGCTCCAAAATCCCCGGGTCACATGGTTCGCCGTACTTATGTTGAAGGCTTCGGCGTTCCCGGCCTGATTGCAATTGAACAGGATGCAACCGGCAATGCTCAGGCTATCGGCTTGGCTTATGCCAAAGGCATCGGCTGTACACGTGCAGGGGTTATCGAAACTTCGTTCCGTGAAGAAACCGAAACCGACTTGTTCGGCGAGCAGGCCGTTCTGTGCGGTGGCGTATCCGCGTTGATCAAAGCAGGGTTCGAGACACTTACCGAAGCAGGCTATGCTCCTGAAATGGCGTACTTCGAATGTCTGCATGAAATGAAGCTGATCGTTGACCTTGTGTATGAAGGCGGACTTGCAACCATGCGCGATTCCATCAGTAACACTGCCGAGTACGGTGATTATGTAACAGGTCCTCGCATCATTACAGATGAAACCAAAAAAGCGATGAAAGAAGTGCTCAGCGATATCCAACAGGGTAAATTCGCCCGTGACTTTATTCTTGAAAATCAATCCGGCCGTGCCTTCCTGACAGCGACCCGCCGCAACGAAGCTGCTCATCCGGTAGAAGTAGTCGGCAGCCAGCTGCGTGAAATGATGCACTGGATTAAGAAATAGTCTCATATACTTCAAACGAAGAACGTAATATAGTGTGATTCTCAGATGCGGCCGTGTTTTTTGCGGGCCGCATTTGAGGGTTTAAGCACAATCTTTTTCAGGAGGTGCTCAGCTTTGCGGAAAATATATGTGTTCGATACGACGTTGCGTGACGGCGAGCAGTCGCCGGGCGTCAATCTCAATACACGTGAAAAGGTAGAGATTGCGTACCAGCTGGAGAAGCTGGGGATTGACCGGATGGAGGCAGGATTTCCTGCAGCGTCACCCGGAGACCTGGCCGCGGTAAACGCAGTAGCGCGAGCCGTGAAGAATGTAACTTTGATTGGCCTCTCCCGTTCCAGAGAGAGCGACATTGATGCAGTTAAAGAAGCGCTTCAGGGAGCGCAGGACCCCTGCATTCATCTTTTCCTGGCGACGTCACCGATTCACCGGCAGCATAAGCTCCGAATGGAAAAGGCACAGGTTCTGGAGACTGCACAGGCTGCCATCCGTTATGCCAAGAAATATTTCTCCAAGCTGGAATTCTCACTGGAGGATGCCGGCCGCACTGAACGTGACTTCATGGCTGAAATGGTGGCGATGGCGATTCGTGAAGGTGCGAATGTGGTCAATATTCCCGATACTGTCGGTTATCTGAACCCCTCGGAATATGGTGCAATCTTCAAGTTTCTTAAGGACACCGTACCGGATATTGAAAAAGTTCAGCTTAGCGCCCATTGTCATAATGATTTGGGAATGGCTACAGCGAATACGCTGGCTGCGATTCAGAACGGTGCCGATCAGATCGAAGGTACCATCAACGGCATTGGCGAACGCGCCGGGAATACAGCTATTGAAGAGGTAGCGCTGGCGCTGGAGACACGCAGTGAGTTTTTCGATGCCAAGACATCGCTTGTACTTTCTGAGATCGCCCGTACCAGCCGTCTGGTCAGCAAGCTGACAGGCATGGTTGTTCCAGGCAACAAGGCGATTGTCGGTGCTAATGCCTTCGCCCATGAATCCGGGATTCACCAGGACGGCATGCTGAAGGAGAAAACCACTTACGAAATCATGACACCTGAAACCATCGGGCTCAAAGAGAGCAAGCTGGTGCTGGGCAAACATTCCGGCCGCCATGCATTCCGCGAAAAGCTCAGTGATCTGGGCTATGAGCTCTTGGAGGAAGAACTGAATACTGCGTTTGCCAAATTTAAGGATCTGGCAGATAAGAAGAAGGAAGTATCCGATGAGGACATTCTGGCGCTGCTGGAAGAAAAGCTGACCGATACTCCGGAAGTTTTTAGTCTGCAGACGATTTATGTCACTTATGGCAATGAGGCCACTCCTGAAGCCAAGGTAATCATTAACGGGCCAGACCCGCAACCGATTGTTGCGGTTGCTGAAGGCAACGGGTCAGTAGATGCGATCTATAATGCCATTGATCAGGCGACAGGGGAGGAAGTTACGCTTGGTGACTACTCCATTAAGGCCGTAAGCCGGGGCAAGGACGCGCAGGGTGAGGTGCACGTGGTGTTGTCACAGGGAGAGGTTGCCGCGCAGGGCCGAGGACTCAGCACAGATATTCTGGAGGCGAGCGCCCGTGCGTATCTGGATGCGCTCAACAAGCTGCTGGAGAAACGTAAGACGTATACACAGCGTGATCATGCGCAGTTGTAACCCATAAGACTTTTTATTTAGTGTAATTTTTGAAGCCATTCCTTCAGTAGAGTCCTCTCTGCTGACCGGATGGCTTTTTTTGTGCTGCAGTATTCGAATGATGTTACAGATAGCTCAGTTGCCCAATGAGTATGCTGGAAAGTATCAGCGTTTTATCAGTGACTTTAGTTACTATATATAATGTTATCTGTGATATTAACTCTGAATTTATTGTCGTTTTTGTGAAAAAACAATCGAAAATAGAAGAAATATATCGGTTTGTACATAGGCTGTTCAGAAATTGTTCATGCGTGAAGATTACAGTTAAGGCTGATATCTTACTCGGGGAGAAGAAGGAGACAACTGGTAATGAATAAAAAAAGAATGGCAGTCAATAACATAAACGGCAAGCAGATTATTTGGACTGTAGACGTGAACAAAGTATTGTCGAGTGTCCAAGGAGCAACGGTTACCGATACGATTCCTGCCGGCCTGGCGCTGGTGGATCCGCTGGACGTCAAGGTGTTTAACCTTAATGTGAAGCTGGATGGACAGGGAGCGGAGCTCGATGCTTCGCGTTATGCTGTAAAGACACCTTCCGGCAAGTTGAATGTTGCTTTTAATGATTCAACGATCACGGGGGCATACCGTATCCAATATACTACGGACATAACGGATGCTGCCAAGACGAGCTTTACCAATACTGCAGTCTTCAGCGGTTCAAACCAGGCGGGGGTTACAGCATCAGCGACAGTGAGCGTATCGCAGGGTACCTTTTTAAAGAAATCGTCCACCGATTATAATCCGGCAACACAGGTAACGTCCTGGGAGATTGATTACAACTATAATGAGCTTCAGCTTGCCCAGGCAGATGCTGTGCTGAAGGATTATTTTAACAACACGCAAGAGCTCTTGCCTGGTTCACTGCAAGTCTTCCCGGTTAATTTCCTGACCAGCTCAAGCGGCACCGCAGGAACTACTGAGGCTACCAATTATACAGTGAGTGAACCTTCGGTCCCAGCATGTCGACTACTCCCGAAGCCGCGGATTGAATGTGGAGGCTTTGCAGCTTCAATTGGATATTGCTCTCGCGAAGCTGTGACAGATCCAACAGATCGTTGAGCAGCAGGGACATGCGGCGGCCGACGGTGATCAGAAGTTTCAAATCCTCGGCATTCTGCTTATGCAGAGTGCTTTTATCGCTGGATAATCAGGGGTATCCCTTCAAAAATGGAGTATTCTTGTTGTAGGATATAGAATAGAGGATTTGAAATTACCGGGATTAAAAAAATATGAAATAAGTTGCAGGGGAAGTCATAGGCCCGGCGTCTAATATTATGAAGCTGAAGGAGGGGAGAACTACTTGGAAGAGGCAGAGTGGATATCAGCCGTGCTAAACGGGCAGCATCAGGCTTTTGAGCATTTGGTGTCGCGCTATCAAGGCATGGTGTATCGGGTATGTATCAAGATTACAGGAGAAGCCGAGTCGGCCAAGGATATGGCCCAGGAAGTCTTTATCAAAGCCTACAAGGCGCTCCCTTCCTTCAGAGGGCAATCCTCATTCTCCACATGGCTGTACCGGATTGCTTACCGGACCTGCCTGGACTGGAAACGGGCCAATGACAGGGAATGGAAGCACCGCAGTACGGCGGATTATACAGAGAATGATTGGGTGACATCGCAGACGCCTGAGCATGTGCTGCTCCGTAAGGAAGCTTCGGAGGAGCTGGGCGAGAATCTGAACCATCTCACAGAACCGTACCGGTCGGTCGTGCAGATGTATTATTTTCAGCGACACTCTTATCAGGAGATTGCCGAGCAGAAAGGCGTTTCGGTAAAAACAGTAGAGTCACAGCTGTACAGGGCCAGACAGATGATGCGTAAAAACGGGGAGGAATGGCGATGAATTGTGCAACAGTCAAAGAATGGATGCCGCATTATATCGAAGGCTTGCTGTCTCCGGAAGCGGAGCTGAGAATCCGTCTGCACATCGAGTCTTGTCCCGATTGCGCACAATGGCTGGAGGAAGCAAGAGAAATGTCTGCGCTATGGAATGAAATGGAGAATGGACAAGAGTCCTTGGATACACTTGATTTTCCGGATATTACTGCCGATGTTATGGGGCAAATTGAACAACTGGAATCGGGTCGCCGGGAAAGGGCAGTCAGAGCAACTATGGCAAGACGCCGCACAGCTCCCAGAACCTCTTGGGTACACTATGGGGTCGCGGTCGGTTTGACTTTTCTGCTGCTGCAGCTTGGGGTGTTCAAAGATATGGCCTACGGTATTACTGAGATTAATGGACATATGTCCACATCGGTCAGCGCCTGGCTTAACTCTGATGGTACAAATAAATAAATCAATATATCAGCAACTTCAAATAGGAGGATATTATATGATCAAAAAAAGACGTTGGCTCACCTTTCTTCTGGCTATGATTCCGGGAATCGGACATCTGTATTTAGGCTTCAAAAAATTGGGTCTTGAGTATATGATTGGAGCAGCACTGTGTATTATCTTTATCCCTTCCATGCCAACGGTTTTCCCGTTCGCATTGGCTGCTCTGTGGTTCTATCAATTATTTGATGCCCTTCAGAAAGCCGCGTGGATGAAAATAGCTGCCGAAGAGCATGAACGTATGATGTTCCACCCTGATAGCTACGGTGTGCCCTGGAGTATGGGGATGCCTGCCAGTCCGGCTTATCCCAATGATGAAGTTAGTCCGGTCTGGGTCGGTTTTGGCTGTGTAACTGCGGGCATTCTGCTGCTGATCATTACCACCTTTCCAGGGCTCTGGGATTTACTCACCGATATGAATATCGGATCCATTCTGTTGTCCCTGGGGCTGATCGGCTACGGGCTGAGAATGCTGAAGAAAAATCCAAAAGTATAGAGAAATGGGGAAATGAACAATGGCGAGATGGAAGATCGGCAGTTTTACTGCAGCTTTGGGCTGCATCATGTTGGGGGGGATTATTGCACTGGCCCAATTTGATGTGGTTACTTACCAGGCGCTTGCTTATCTCTGGCCTGCACTACTTATACTGTTCGGGCTGGAGACGCTGCTCCGGATATTTATTAAGTCCGATGCCAAAACCCGTGTTAGCGGCTGGGCTATTGTCCTGATCGTGGTATTGGTTGCAGCAAGCGGAGCCCAGAGGGTGCTGGCCGATGGCTCGCTCAGCGGGATTTTTGGAAGAACACAGCTTGTGCCGGTAAACGGAACAGTGGATGTGCAGGCAGGGATCAAAAATGTGAAGATTGAACTGCCACACGGTAAGGTTAAGCTGAGCGGTGTGGACGGAAATACGCTTGACTATGAGGGGAAGCTGGAAGTGCCGGGGAAATCGGAAAGTGAAGGGTCAAGCGCACTGGAGCAGAAGTGGTCAGTTGTAGCCGAAGGAGACACCTTGACTATGAAGCTTGAAGGGGATTCCGGCTGGCTCTCCAACATTCATATTGGATTTAATTTCAAAGATCCCTATATAAATGTCAACCTTCCCAGCAATCTTGCAGTAGAGGTTGAAACCAGTGACGGATCGATTGAAGCTGGAAATTTGAAGTCTGGTGTTGAAATGAACACTAGTAATGGAAGACTGGACATTCATGATGTAGCCGGCGGTGTAGATGCGCACACCAGCAATGGGACATTAACTGTGCAGAATGTGCAGGGTGAAGTGAAGCTGGTTAGCTCCAATGGTGCTCTGAATCTTGGCAATATCGACGGTTCGCTGTATGCCAAGAGCAGCAACGGCAAGATCACGATTAACTCGGCGATCACCGACGGATGGGAGTGTTCCTCCAGCAATGGCAAGATTGTAGTGGGCCTGCCAGCTGTTACCGATGCAACGATTACTGCAGATACCAGCAACGGCTCTCTGAAAGGGAATGTCAAATGGGATGGTGACGATAACAGTCACGGAACTGCTGTGCTCGGGAGCGGGACGCACAAAGTCTCCTTGTCTACGAGTAACGGATCAGTGACAGTGGATACGGCAGAATAATAACTAGGAGTTTAGACCGGATGCGGATAAAAAGAGCTGTTGTGCCTGGCAGAATGACTGCCATGAACAACAGCTTCTTTTTTAAGGTGTGAAGTGAGGGATCTGCTCCCCGCCTGTTGCTTCTGCTTGTTAACCCGCACTTGCTCCAGCAGTCATGACCGCGATTTGCTCACATAGAATTCACTCTACCAGGCATAGGCCTTCGGTGCTGCACCGCTCGGGCCAGGGAAGAGCTCGTCCAGACGCTTCAGTACGGACTCGTCCAGAACAACTTCAAGGCTGCGCAGTGCGCTTTCGAACTGCTCCAGCGTCCGCGGTCCGATAATTGGTGCCGTGACTGCCGGATTTGCCAGCAGCCAGGCCAGAGCGATGTTGTCCTGCGGTTCGCCAAGCTCAAGGCTGAGTTCGGCAAAAGCTTCAAGCTGGTTCTTGTGCTGTTCTACCCGATCCGCGTTCCCGCCGCTGCGGCTGCCCTCGATTTTCTTGAGCGCATTGCGTCCCAGCAGTCCCCCGTCGAGCGGACTCCAGGGGATAATCCCCAGACCGAGGTTCTGGGATGCAGGAAGAACCTCCAGCTCCGGCAGACGGCAGGTGAGGCTGTATTTATGCTGCTCCGATACAAGCCCCAGGAATCCCCGGGCTTTGGCTTCCTGCTGCGCCACTGCGATATCCCAGCCGGCAAAGTTGCTGGAGCCGACATAGCCGATTTTCCCCTGGCTCACTGCGAGTTCAAAGGCGCTCCACAGCTCATCCCACGAGACACTCCGGTCTACATGGTGCATCTGATACAGCTCAATGTGATCAGTCTGCAGACGCTGGAGCGAGCCCTCCAGATGCCGCCGGATAATATAGGACGAGAGACCGCTTTCATCATTAGGGCCGTCAAGCTTGTCGCTCATGGCGCCGTAGACTTTGGTGGCCAGTACTACCTTTTCCCGCCGACCGCCGCCCTGCTTGAACCAGCGTCCGATGATCGTCTCGGTAAGTCCGGAATTCTCACCCCAGCCATACACATTGGCCGTATCAAAAAAGTTGACCCCCGCATCCAGTGCGGCGTCCATAATGCGGAAAGCTTCCTTTTCATCCGTAATCGGACCAAAATTCATCGTTCCGAGACAAAGGCGGCTTACCTTCATACCTGATTTTCCAAGCTTTGCGTACTGCACCACACAACAACTCCTCTAACTGTAATGGCCAAGCCGGTTATCTAGATAAGTACATACTTATTGTAAACAACTTAAGAAACAAGAGCAAATGAACAGACAGGCCCTGCCGGGTGGGGAACCGCTAGTGCAATGGCCCGTCTTCATTTACTTTGCGTTATAGGCTGGGCCTATCACTCCCATAGAATCTATATCTTTGTCCTTTGGGCTTAGGTATGATACAACAATATACAGAAGAACTATGTCTGCGAGCAGCAGAAATCAGAGGAGTGACGGGAATGAGCGAGGTCAAAAAAATCGCCGTAATCGCCGGGGACGGTATCGGACCTGAAGTTGTGGCAGAAGCGTTGAAAGTATTGAAAAAAACGGAAGATTTGTTTGGTTATGCGTTTGAAACCGAGCAGGCACTCTTTGGCGGAATCGCCATTGATGAACGGGGAACTCCGCTTCCGGAGGACACACTCGAGATCTGCCGCAAGGCGGATGCCGTGCTGCTGGGTGCAGTCGGTGGACCGAAATGGGATAATAACCCGAAGGAACTGCGTCCGGAAACTGGCCTGCTGGGTATCCGTAAGGCGCTGGGATTGTTCTCCAATCTGCGTCCGGCTGTCGTTTTTGATTGCCTGAAGGATGCGTCAACACTGAAACCGGAAGTGCTGGAAGGTACGGATCTTATGGTGGTCCGCGAGCTGACCGGCGGCATTTATTTCGGAGACAAGCTGCGCCGTCAAGGTGAATTCGGCGAAGAAGCTGTGGATACTTGCGTATATAATGTTACGGAAGTGGAGCGCATCGTGCGCCAGGCCTTTGAAATTGCCGGCAAACGCCGCAACAAGCTGGCAAGTGTCGATAAGGCGAATGTTCTCGAGACTTCACGCCTCTGGCGTGAGGTTGTGAACAGAATTGCTCCGGAATATCCGCAAGTAGAGCTGGAGCATGTGCTCGTTGATAACTGCGCTATGCAGCTGCTGCGTCGTCCTGCCAGCTTTGATGTTATTGTGACTGAGAATATGTTTGGCGATATCCTGAGTGATGAAGCAGCGATGCTGACCGGTTCGATTGGTATGCTCGCCTCGGCATCGCTGGGCGAAGGCAGCTACGGTCTGTATGAACCGGTACACGGCTCTGCGCCTGATATTGCCGGACAAGGCCTGGCAAATCCGATCGCTACGATTCTGTCGCTCGCTCTAATGTTCCGTATGACCTTTGGTTATGAGGCAGCGGCAGCGGCCATTGAAGCTGCAGTGGCAGAAGTGCTTGATGCCGGTCACCGTACCAGTGATATCGCTGTAGACAAGAGTAAGGCTATCAGCACTACAGAGATGGGTGATCTCATTGTTGCCGCTATCCGTAAAGCCTAGGATGTAATCCAG